>JBOGJF010000762.1:0-2970 GCA_050747785.1 Vicinamibacteria bacterium | reverse complement strand
CTCGCCGAGAGCTCGTACCTCGCCGAGGTGTGTGAGGCTTGCCATATCAAGTTCATCGGACCGACACCGCGCGCGATCCGATTGATGGGCGACAAGTCGCTCGCGCGGCGGACCATGAGCAAAGCCGGTGTTCCGGTTCTGCCCGGTTCGAATGGCTTGCTGGAAACCGTCGAGCAGGCGGGCGAGATGGCGAAGAAGCTCGGCTACCCCGTTATTCTCAAGGCGGCCGCCGGTGGTGGCGGGCGTGGGATGCGGATCGTCGAGAATCCGGACGAGCTCGCCAGGTCATTTGGTGCGGCGCAACGGGAAGCCGAGGCGGCCTTCGGGGCCGGGGATGTCTATTTGGAGAAGTACCTCAAGAATCCCCGCCACGTCGAGTTTCAGGTCCTGGCTGATTCGAAGGGCAACGTGGTGCATTTGGGGGAGCGAGAGTGCTCGATTCAGAGGCGTCATCAGAAGTTGCTGGAAGAATCCCCCTCGCCCGCCGTTTCGGACCGGCTCCGCAAGAGGATGGGTCGGGTAGCGGTGGATGCGGCGCGCGCGGTGGGGTATGTGAACGCGGGGACCATCGAGTTCTTGGTGGACGACAACGAGCGGTTCTATTTCATGGAGATGAATACCCGGATTCAGGTCGAGCACGCGGTCACCGAGATGATCACTGGCGTGGATCTCGTGAAAGAGCAGATCCGCGTTGCGGCCGGCCAGCGGCTTGCTTTCTCCCAAAAGGAGGTCGTGTTTCGCGGGGCGAGCATCGAGTGCCGTATCAATGCCGAGGACCCGGTGACGTTCCAGCCCTCGCCCGGTACAATCCATACGTTCAATTTGCCGGGCGGTCCAGGCGTCCGCATCGACACGGCGGCTCATTCAGAATGTCAGGTGTTGCCATACTACGACTCTCTCATAGCCAAACTGGTCGTCCACGACAGCGATCGTAGGTCTGCGATCGAGCGCATGAGGCGTTGTCTCGAGCTCACGGTCATCGAAGGAGTCAAAACGACCATCCCGTTACACAAGAAGGTCCTATCCGATCCAGACTTCCAGAAGGGAACCTACGATACGCGTTTCCTGGATCGGTTCTTGGCAAAGCAAGCGGCCCGCAAAAACTAATTTCACAGGAATACGACCGAGGTGGAGAGTTGAACGCGAGATTACTGGACGGCAAGGGTGTGGCGAAGGCGATTCGCGAAGAGGTCCAGCGTGGGGTGAGCGAGCTCGTGGCCAAAGGAGTAAGGCCGGGACTCGCGGCGATCCTCGTCGGCGAGAACCCGGCGTCCGAGATATACGTCCGGAACAAGACACGCGCTTCGGAAGAAGCGGGCATTCATTCGGAGACCCTTCGGCTTGCTCCCGACACGGCGCCGGGCGTGCTTGCTGAGACAATCGATGCGCTCAATCGGCGAGAGGACATCGACGCCATCCTCCTGCAGGTGCCTCTTCCTTCGCATCTGGATCCCGGTGAGTTCATCCCGCGCATCCACCCCGACAAGGACGTGGACGGGTTTCATCCCATCAACGTCGGACGGTTGGTTCAGAACGACCCTGGCCCGAGACCATGCACCCCCGCCGGTATCATGGAGCTTCTGCGCCGTGAGAAGATAGAGATCAAGGGGGCGCGGGCGGCGGTCATCGGTCGGAGCAACATCGTGGGCAAGCCCATGGCGCTGTTGCTTCTGCACGAGCACGCCACCGTCACTATTTGCCATTCGCGGACACGCGAGCTGGCCAAGGTGGCAAGCGAAGCGGAAATTCTGGTCGCCGCGATGGGTAGGCCAGGCTTCGTCAGAGGGGATTTCGTCAGGCCCGGGGCCACGGTCATCGATGTGGGAATCAACCGTGTGGAAGAGCGCGACGCGGTGTTGGACTACTTTGGCGAAGACGAATCTCGATTGGAGCAGCTCGAGACCAAGGGGTACACGTTGGTAGGAGACGTCCATCCCCGAGAGGTAGAGAAGGTGGCTGGTGCGTTGACGCCGGTGCCGGGAGGCGTCGGGCCGTTGACCATCGCCATGCTCTTGGACAACACGATGCGGCTGGCTCGCCGTCGACGCCTCTCAAGCTAATCATTCGCTCATGCTCAGGGTCGGCCTAACCGGCGGCATCGCCTGTGGCAAGACCGTCGTTCGAAAGCTTCTCGCGGATCGGGGGGCGCTCACCATCGATGCGGACGCGATCGTCCATCAGTTGATGAGTGCCGGTACCGATTTGACCCGCCGCATCGCCGACGCGTTTGGCCCGGATGTCTTGTCTCCGAGCGGTGCCATCGATCGAACCAAATTGGGTCGTCTCGTCTTCTCCGATCCTGCGGAGAGGTCGAAGCTCAACGCTCTAGTCCACCCAGAAGTGATCCGGGAGGAGAAGCGATTATTGAGAGAGGCGGAGAGTAACGGAGTGGAGGTCGCGGTCGTGGACGCCGCTCTGATGATCGAAGCCGGCACCTACCGTGACTATGACCGATTGTTGGTGGTTCACTGTCCTCGCGCAGTGCAGTTGGATCGGCTGGTGGCGCGTGACGGCCTATCTCGCGCGGAAGCCGCTCGGCGCGTCGACGCCCAGCTGCCGGTCGAAGAAAAAAAGACCTACGCCGACTTCCTTATCGACACCTCGGGCAACCTGGCGGATACCGAGCGGCAGGTCCATGAGGTGTGGGAAAAACTCCTTCACGACGCTAACCCGTAAGCGGCTGCCGCGAAGCCAGTCGCTCCTCTACGAACGTGTTCCACTCCTGACAATGAGGGCATCGCCATAGGATGCCGTTAGCCCGGTAGTGACAGGTGACGCAGACGTGTGGATCGAGAAAGAAAACCGCGTCCCGCACTCGGTCCAGGTAGCTCCGGACTCGCTCCGGTGGGACGCCGTTGGCGATAAGAAGGTTCCAAAACTCCTGGTGAACGTCGATGGCGTGGGGATTATTAGCCACCGCCTCCTCGAGCAGCCGGAAGGCTTCTTCCCTTTTCCCGCCGCGGCTTTTGC
>JBOGJF010000761.1:0-7926 GCA_050747785.1 Vicinamibacteria bacterium | reverse complement strand
CCAGAGGACTTCCCTTCCGGGGCACCTCCTAGTCACTTCCGGTTTCACTTTCGCTCCACCGTTGACAGCGCCCGTCACGGCGCTGCGCGCCATGCCTGGCGCACAAAAAAAAGGGGCGTGGGAGAGCCCCACGCCCACGTCGATAGTCGGTTTCTAGGGACGACGGACAACATCCGCCGCGTTGGCGGCACCGGTAAAAGTCATGATCGAGAACCGCTCCTGAACCTCGACCACCTGACCTTGACCGGTCTCGCTCTCGTCCGTGCCCAGGACCATTCCGGTATCGGGGTCCACCAGCTGCTCGCCTACGCTGATAATCTTGAAAGTGTCCCCCACTTTCAGGCCGGACATCACACCCATGTTGATCCAGGCGCGATTGCCTTCGACCTTGATGACCTTCCCTTCGCTACCGCTCATCACGCCGCCGCCGCCGGTGAGTTTTGACGCGTAGTCTCCGCTTGCGAACTTCTCGACCACGGCCAGGGCGGCCTTCTCCAGCGCCTCGCTCGCGATGCCCCATTCGGCCTCGCGGCTCAGGCTGTTCCCTTGGAAAAACCCGCCACCCTTCCGCACGTTGCCGTCGGCCGAAAGAGCTACCGCTCGCTCGGCGGTGGTCGTGTCGATGAACCGCAGGTTGATGGTGGCCTCGCCGTTGGTATAGCTTCCGCCCACGCCGCCGAAACCCCCGATAGAGCCCTTGGTCGTGTTGATCGCGAACTTGTCGATGGCTCCGGTCACGATGTACTGAATGCCCAAGACTTGTCCCACCTTGGCGGCGGTCTGCTGATCCAGAGCGCCCGACGTCGCGAGCCCTTGCTCCTTGAGCACCATGTCGAGCTTCTCCCGTTCGATGACACTGAACTTCGCAGAAAGACCCGGGTCGTCGGCAAACGCGGTGTCGACGAAGTTGCGAGCTGCGGGACCGAGGTCGTTCCAGAACCACCAATGCTGTTCGGCGTTGTTCTCGAAGTCCCAAATGGCGATGCGGACCCTCGCCTGGGCGTTTGCCGATGGGGGGAGAAGCAGCGTGGTCACCGCGACCATGAGACCCACCACCCATGCCACCGAGCTGGCGAAGATCCTGGACGATCGCGATGCGCGCGCGGCGAACTTCGACCCCGTTACTTCCCGTGTCGAAAGTACTCTCATATCTCCGTTCCTCCTTGGAATTCGATCCGGCCTTGGTTGTAACGACCTAACTACTTGAATTCCTTGGCAAACTGCCCCTGAATGATGACGTTCTTACCGGAGATCTCGATGTATCCCTGACGATGGAGGTCGCTGATCATGCGCGAGACCGTCTCCCGCGTGGCTCCAATCATATTGGCGATTTCCTGGTGGGTGGGACGTCGGAAGCAGACTCGACCGTCCTTGAGGCGCACTCCGCTTTCCTTGGCCATATCGAGTAGCACACTCGCTACCCGTCCGTAGACATCCAACAAAGCGAGACTGCCGATCTGGTGATTGGCCTTTCGCAAGCGCGAAGACAGCACCGCCAAGAGAAGCACCAGGATGCGGGGTCTCTTCTCCACGATGGACAAAAACTCCTTCTGATGAAGGATGACGACCTCGGTGTCCTCCATCGCGATCGCGGTGGCCGAGCGAGGCTCGTTGTCCAAGAGACTCATCTCTCCGAAAAAATCCTTCTCGCCCAGAACGGAGAGGATGATCTCCCGGCCGTCATCGGAAAGGATCGTGACCTTGACCCGCCCGGACAAAATCATGAAAAGAGAGTCTCCTGGATCATGCTCGAAGAAGATGACGGAGTCCTTGGAAAACTTGCGGCGGGTGGCGACCGCGATCAGGCTATCGAGATCCGCATCATCGAGGTCCGCAAACAGCGGGACTTCGCGAAAAAGATCGACGCTGATACTCAAGGCACGAGCCTCCGGGCCAAGGCGTCCGCCGCCTCGATCGCTTCGGATCCGGTTACGAAACGCTGCGGACCAAACTCCCCCGAGCGATCCGTCGACAGGAGGCCGAGGGAAACGGAGAGGGCGACCGGCGGGTAGTTGAGGTTGTCGGGCGGCACGTCCGCGATCGCGACGTCGGGAGGTCGCTTAGGTGTGTCGCTGGGTGCCAGGGCCCTCATGGCGTTGGCGAACGCGACCGCAAGATCGGCGCGCCGTACGAGAGCCTCCGGCTGAAACGTGTGGTTCGGGTAGATATCCAGAATCCTGGCCGCGACCACGTCACGGATCGCCTCCCGGGCCCAGCTGTCTCCAATATCGGTAATGATCACATCCGGGCGTTGAGAAACATCCCCGAACACGCCGCGCAACTTCACGAACAAGAGCGCCGCCAATGCTTCCCGAGTCAGGTGGGTAGACTCGGCAATCGAGAAATACTGCGACGGCAAGCTCTCCCGCTCGAAGGCTCGTCTCGTTTCTTGGTATCGCGAGGCGAGCTCGCTGTCATCCGGGCTCCGCAACATCGCTTGTCGGTATGCCTCGAGGGCGAATTCCAGATCTCCTAGTTCACGAAGGGCGTCGCCGCGGATGCGGTATGCCTCGATGCTGGTTGGATCGCGCTCGGTGGCTTGCGCGGCGTGCTCCGCGGCGTTTCGAAACTCGCCCGCCGCGAACTCCACGGTGGCGAGCTCGACATAGAGACCGCTGGCCTCGGGCGCGATCGCTACCGCTTCCCTATAGAGCACGGCCGCCTCCTGATAACGCTCCTCCCGCCGCAACGAGCGGCCCTGCTGAAGCCGGGCCTCCGCAAGCTCGAGCTGCAGCATCGGCAGGAACTCACGGAGAAGAGGGTTCTCGGGATGGTCCCGACCGAGCGGTTGCAATCGCTCAAAAGCCGTTGCGTTCTCCCCCGCGGCGAGGGCGGTGAGGAACCACCCGGCCTGCGCCGCCGCCATGCTCGGCTCCTTTTCCAGCGCTGCGGCGAAGCGACTCTCCGCCGCCCCACGGTTTCCAGTGCGAAGCTCGAGGTAGCCAAGCGCCGCCTCCACGGAAGGATCACCCCGCCGTTCTCGAGCCAACCCCTCCAAGATGCGCCCCGCCAGCTCCAGATTGTCCGTCATCAAGGCCTGCCACCCCTGCTCAAACGCCGTCCGCTGCGACGGCGAGAGCGTGCTGGGAGCGGTTGGAAACTGCCCGGCCGCATAGCTCCATCCAGGTACCGGAGTCGGCGTGTACGAACGAGCGGGTCCGCAAACGCACAGCGAGAACGGTGCGAGTGTCCAGGCCAAGAGAATGACTCTGCGCCGCCACACGGCTCCGAATTCCCTACGGGCAGAAAGGCCGAAGTCTCAGGCCCCTAGTTTCCTCTATGGATTTGGTGGAGGTTTCCAACACCTACAACCCGCTCAATTCTAGTCGGCGATCGCACGCAAGTCAAGGCGCAGCCTCGCTTCTAAGTGCTTGCAAGATTTCGTCGAAAAGGACCGGCCCGGCCCTCAAGAGGCGCGGCGTTTCACCCATCAGGTCGACGATGGTGGATGGCGCTAGACGGGAAACCTCTCCTCCGTCGAGAACCAGGTCGAGGGCGTCGCCAAGCGTTGCCCATACCTCGCTCGCGTTTCGTGCCGGCTCGCCGCCGCTCCGATTGGCGCTCGTTGCGGTGAGGCCGCAACCCGAAGCGCGGGCCAGCTCACGCGCCAAAGCAAGCCCACTCACCCGCACCGCGATGCTCGTGCCCCCGCCGAAGCCTTGTCTAAGCTCGTTTCGCAGGGGGACCACGAGAGTCAAAGGACCTGGCCAGAAGTGCTCCGCCAGAACCCGCACGGTGTCGGGAATAGGATGACAAAGCGAGTCAAGCTGGTCGAGGTCGGCGACGATGATCGGAAGCACCTTGTCGTGCCCCCGCCCTTTCATTGCGAAGATCCGCTCTCGGGCGTCGCCGTTCATCGCATCGGCTCCCAGCCCATACGCGGTCTCGGTGGGATAGCCGATGACGCCACCGTGTCGAATGAGCTCGGCGGCCTCGTGCACCACCTCCGTTTGGGGTCGCTCTGCGTCCACTTTGACGATCTTGGCGGTCGCCGCCACGCTTGGCCTCCTCATCCGACCGTGCCCGCGTCACGCTCGTGCCCGTAAGGTTCGAGAAATCGAAGGCTTGCCGACGCCATGGTATAATAGCCCCGTTCCCTCAGAAAGAGAGCCAACCCTCATGAATCTCAGGCTCGGGCGGCTCGCCGCCGTCGCCATCGTGGTGTGTTGGGCCGCGATTCTGGGCACGCATCTCTGGCGTAGCTGGTCACCGGCCGCGGTTGCTTCGGCGACCATGCTCGACAGCGTCTCACCTTTAGAAGCCGCCGTCACGCAGCGCGGGGTGTTCTATCGAGGGAGCCGGATAGGCTTCGTGCGGGAGCGCTTCCTGCCCCTGGAACACGGAGCTCGCACGGAGCAAGAGGGACGCTTTCGCCTGAACATCCTGGGCCAGGAGCGGGAGCTCGAAATCGCCGGCACGGCCACGGTGGGAACGGGTGGGGAGCTCGAGACGTTCAGCTTTCGGCTCACGACGGTCTCCGGCCGGTCCCCCTTCGAAACGGTCATCGATGGCCGCGTCGAGGGAAACGAGCTCGTTTTGAATATCGCGTCGGGCGGCGGAACCCGCACCGAGCGGCGGCGTCTCGACGAGCCGGTCGTGATCCCTCTGAATCTCCACCGATCCTTGGCGGTCAAAGGAATGAAACCCGGCCAGGTCTATCGCGTTCGACTCTTCGATCCAATGACGCTCACCGAGGGGGAGGCCGAGATCAAAGTCATGGAGCCTGAGATCGTCCACTGGAGCGGGCGCGAGGATGAGGCCTTTCGCATTCAATCCCGTTTCGCGGGCCTCGTGACCACGGCATGGATCGATGCCGAGGGCGAGCTCCTCAAGGAAGAAACACCGCTCGGCTGGACGCTGCTCAAGGAGGCTCCGGGAAGCGGACTACAAGCGCAAGGCACTGCTGAGGCGCCCGACGTGCTGGCCGCCACGGCGATTCCGGCGATCGGTTTTGCCGGAGACGCCGCCCGCTTGAGGTCGGTCCGTCTCAAGCTCAACAAGTTTCCGCTCACATGGCAAGGACTCGAGGGCGGACGGCAGCGGCTCAACGGAGACGAGCTCGTCATCGAGGTCGAGCGACTACCTCCACCCCCGAGCGGTCCGCTCTCCGACGCCGAGCTCGAACAGGCGCTCGCTGCCGATGGCTTCGTGCAGTCCGACGATCCAACCATCATGGCCCAAGCCGCTCGGCTCACCGCCGGCCTCACGCCGCCGGAAGCGGCCCGCGCCATCACCGACTGGGTATACGAGAACGTGCGCAAGACCCCCACGCTTTCCGTCCCGAGCGCGAGAGAGGTCTTGGAGCAAATGACGGGCGACTGCAACGAGCACACTGTGCTCTTTACGGCCTTGGCGCGCGCGGCGCAGATACCAACCCGGATCTGTACCGGTCTGGCCTTCAGCGCCGGCCAGTTCTACTACCACGCCTGGCCGGAGGTCTGGCTCGGCAGCTGGGTCGCGCTCGACCCCACTTTCGGTCAGTACCCCGCCGATCCACTGCATGTGCGACTCCTCACCGGTGGCCTGGAGCAGCAGTTCGAAATATTGAACCTCATGGGTCGTCGCGCCACCATCGAGATCCTGGAGACGGAATGATCCAGCTCGTAGAGCTCACCAAGCACTACGGGAAGCAGGTTGCCGTGGATAAGCTTTCTCTGGAAGTGAAACCCGGCGAGCTCTTCGGCTTTCTCGGCCCGAACGGCGCGGGCAAAACGACGACCATCAAGATGATCGCCGGGTTGTTGCACCCCACCGCGGGCCGCATCCTCCTCGCCGGCCACGACCTGCATCAGGAGCCCCAGAAGGCAAAGGCTGTTCTCGGTTTCATTCCGGACCGACCCTTTCTCTACGAGAAGCTCTCGGCCACCGAGTTCCTCCGCTTCGTCGCCGGAATCTACGGCCTGAACGGGGGGAGCATGGAGCGACGCATCGACGAGCTCTTGGAGATCGTCGAGTTGAGGGAGTTCGGGGCCAATCTGATCGAGAGCTTCTCCCACGGAATGAAACAACGACTGGTGATGGCCGCATCTTTCATCCACGACCCCAAGGTATTGGTCGTCGACGAGCCCATGGTCGGGCTCGATCCGAGGGGCGCGCGACTCATCAAGAACATGTTCCGCGAGCGGTGCAACAAGGGCGAAACGATCTTCATGTCCACCCACACGCTCGAGGTCGCTGAGGCCATGTGCGATCGTATCGGAATCATCTCTAGGGGCCGCCTGATCGCCTTGGGCTCGATGGACGAGCTGCAGCGCCAGGCCAAGAGCGAGATTCCCGCGCTGGAGCCCATCTTCCTCAAGCTCACCGGGGGCGGGGGCTTCCGGGAAATCGACGGAGGCGGCGTTTGAGGTGGGAGTTCACGGCGCGCGACGTCACCCATTTGCTGACGCCTTCCTTATTCGCCGCCCGTAACCAGCGTCGGTTCGCCGGGAGAAGCGATCTCCTGCGAGCGGCCCTCTTCGGCGGCGTGACCATCGTTTTCTCGGTAGGGATCTTCGCCGGGTTCTACCGTGTGCTGGTCTACGTCGGTCGGTTTTCCGAGTTCACGGCGCCCTTGACGCATCAGATGCTCGCCACCGTCTCCGTCTTTCTCTTAACCGTGCTGCTGGCCAGCAACATCATCACCGCCTACTCCACTCAGTACGTCTCCGAGGATCTGTCCCTGCTGGCGAGCAGCCCGATTCCGCTCCCCGCGCTCTACGGCGCGCGACTCACCCTCACCCTCTTTCAATCCTCCTGGATGGTCTTGGTCTTCAGTATTCCGGTGTATCTTGCCTTCGCTCTTACTTCCCCCTCACCCGCTCGCTTCTTGGCGGCGGTCGCCCTCGTCCTTCCGCCGCTCCTCACGATTCCGGCAGCCGTCGGGTCGATGATCACCTCCGCCCTCGTTTCCGCTTTCCCCGCCCGCCGTGTTCGCGAGGCCCTCATGATGATTGGCGCTCTGTTCGTGGTGCTGATCGTCTTCCTGATTCGGACGCAGCAGCCGGAACGTCTTTTGAACCCACGCTCTATCTACGATGTCGGTGAGTTTTTCTCCGCGTTTCGAACGCCCGCATCACCCCTGCTACCGAGCACCTGGGCAACCGATATCTTGGCGGCGGCGCGTCACGCGGACCCGCTGCCTTGGTTCTTGCTCGCGCTCCTCTACAGCACCGCCGCCGCGACCGTGGTGCTTGGGTGCTGGCAGGCACGCACCTTCTACTGGCGAGGATTTTCTCGCGCCCAAGAGGCACTCCCCGCCCGCTTCACCGCCTTGCCGCTGGTGGATCGCTTTCTCGAGGTGATCACTCGGCCCTTCGAGCTGCGCTTCCGCTCGCTCCTTCTGAAAGACCTCAAGACCTTCTTGCGGGATACGACGCAATGGTCTCAACTCTTCTTGCTGCTGGCCCTGGTGATGGTCTACCTCTACAACTTCAGCGTCCTCCCAGCGAACTTTACGTTTGCAACATTCTACCTGCAGAACCTTTTCTCCTTCCTCAATCTCGGTCTGGCGGGCTTCGTGCTCTCCGCGGTCGCGGTTCGATTCGTGTTCACGTCCGTTTCCATCGAGGGACGAGCCTTCTGGATCATCCGCAGCTCGCCTTTATCCTTGAACGAGTTCCTGTGGAGCAAGTTCTGGACAGCCCTGCCACCGTTGCTCGTGCTTTCGCAAATACTGACGCTCGTTTCCAATCACTTTCTGGGCGCCTCGCGATTCATGACCGTGCTCGCCTCGATCTCCATTCTTTTCGTCTGCTTCGGAATCGTCGGCATGGGGGTGGGCATGGGCGCGATGTTCCCTCGCTTTCGCTTCGAGAACGTCACTCAGATCGCGGGCAGCAGCGGTGGCCTGCTCTACATGATCGCCACCAGCAGCTTCATCGCGATCGTGCTCTTCCTGGAAGCGTTGCCGGTCTACTTCTACTTGTCAGCCGAATACCGCGGAGC
>JBOGJF010000760.1:0-7663 GCA_050747785.1 Vicinamibacteria bacterium | reverse complement strand
CATTGCCGACGGGTGGGAGCGCGAGGGAGAGGAGGAGGAGTACTTCTATACGTTTTCCGTCAAGTCCTACCCCTTCGGAGTCAACATCGTCATTTACGCGCTGACTCACTAATCACCAGAGAGTTCTCACGATGCCCGAGTCCTGGATCTCGGCGTCGCGTGTAATCAGCGGAAGCTCCAACTCCACGGCCACGGCACAGATGAGCGCGTCGAACGGATCATCATTCGGCCGGATCTCCTCCGTTAGGAACACCTGCTCGGGTGTCACATCCACCGGTTGAAAGGCCGGGTTCGAGAAAAGGGTTTCGAAAAAGCCATGGATGGATAGGTCCATGGCAATGCGAGAACGACGGACCAGAAGCGCCAGCTCCCAGATCACCGCCACCGGAACATAGGTGATAGCGGCCTTGGCCTCACAGGCCTCGAGATGTCGCGCCGCGCGCGCGCCAAGCCGCTTTCCACCTGCCGCGTGGAAGACAAGAGGGTTCGTATCAATGACGGCGGCTGTCTCCATCCTCATCGCTTCCTGCCACGTGCCCGCGGCGATTTCCCTTTCTTCGAGCCGGTTCCAAACCCCTTATCCAAGGAGCTGTCGAAGAGCTCCCGAACGCTCGCTTCCGCTCTCCGGAGATCGGGGTCCTCGGGCGGGATCCGCACCAACCCAACGACCGAGCGGGAAGTCAAAGAGCGCAGACCACCCCCGGCCCTCAGGTCTTCGAGCAAGCGGTCGAGTGTTTCGCTCACACTGCGACGTGCCCGCGCCGCTTGAGCCCGAAGCCAGGTGAGGTTCTCCGGAGACAGCGTCACCGATATGGGCGTCTTCATATGATGATTATATGACAAATCCATTACGGCGACCACCGGTTCTCGGTCCCTCCCCCCTGGACGATTTCCGACGCCCTTCCTCCCCAAGCGAAACGCCGAAACCGAGGAGGCTCGTCCGCCCTCGACGGATCGTAGCAGCGGTATGGCGCAGTGGAGTCCCCTCTGCTATCCTGAAGACATCCCAATCCAATCGCGATAGACGACCTAGACCGTCGAAGAAAGACGGCCGGGCATTCGTGAATCTCCGGCCGGGAGGGTCGCATGGACAGAAGGGATAAGGTTGGATACGGGGTCGGTTTCTTCCTCTTCGTCGCCATTGGGCTATGGGCCGTTTTGGATCCCACGGCGATGGAAAACTACAACGCCGTCGGGGTACAAAGTGGCCTCAAGCAACTTTTCGCCGCCTTCTGGGGCCGCGGTCTGGGACTCGCCATGATCGCTCTCGGTGCCCAGGCTCTGGTTGGGCTGCACAGATCCGAATAACCGCCATCCTCTCTCTCTTCCGATTCGACCCGCCTTTCGGATAGGGCACTCCCGGCAGACGCGGTCGCAGCAGCAGCGCGGCTTGCCCCCGAGCCTCCCGTGCCATACGATTTCCGTCTTAGCCGAGGTGAATCATGAAAGCTAGCCAGCAAATTTGCCGATCAATCGTCGCCTTGACCGCTATCTTCGTTGTGTATTCCGCCAGGCTCTCCCTGGCGCAGAGCTCCGCGACCGCCCAGTGGGCGGCCTACGTCTCTGGCGACTACCGCGTCGTGCCCAACATTATTTATGTCACTGCCAACAATTGGGATGCGAAGCTCGACGTGTACACTCCCAGCGAAGCCGCCGGCCCGCTGCCGACGCTCATCTACATCCATGGAGGTGGTTGGGTTAGAGGAAACAAAGAGAGCAACGTGCTGCGTCTTCTTCCCTACCTCGAGATGGGCTGGGCGGTCGTGAACGTGGAGTACCGGCTCGGTCCCGTCTCGCTTGCTCCCGCGGCGGTCGAAGATTGTCGCTGTGCGCTGCGCTGGGTCATCCAGAATGCGGCGGAGTACAACTTCGACGTCTCCCGTTTGGTTGTGACCGGGAACTCCGCTGGCGGTCATCTGTCGCTAACCACTGGAATGCTCCCGGCCTCCGCCGGTTTGGATCGCCAATGCCCCGGGACGGAAGAGCTGAAAGTCGCAGCCATCGTCAATTGGTACGGCATCACGGATGTCGTCGATCTCCTCGAGGGAGAGAACGAAAAGAGCTATGCCGTCGCCTGGCTAGCCGGAATGACGGATCGCGAAGCCGTGGCGCGCCGCGTATCACCACTTACGTACGTGCGCGCGGGCTTGCCGCCGGTTATGACCATTCATGGCGACGCCGATCCCACGGTCCCCTACACACACGCGACTCGGCTCAAAGAGACTCTCGATCAAGTTGGGGTTTCGAACGAGCTGGTGACCATCCCGGGTGGGGGACACGGGGGATTCTCGCGCGATGAGATGCTCGACATCTTCACGAAGATACGGCCATTTCTTTCTCGACACGGGATCGAGAACGGGCCGCGCACGACGAGTCTTCCCGCGCGGTAATGACGGGGCTGGTCAGCGCAGTCCTGGGCGCTCTTCTCCTCGCCGGCGTCAGCACGCTCGGTGACTTCATCTGGGCGCACTTCAGCGTGGAACACCGCCCGGTCTACGGGCTCATTCACGGGACGCTGCTATGCTCGATCCTCGGCTCGTATCTCGGCCTTCTTCGCAAGCGCCCTGTCCTGGGCGCGATCGGGGGTGCGGTCATCGGCTTCGGCGCCGCCGCGGGTTTCTACGGGCTCGCTCGCTTTGCCGGCATGGCCGCCATGTTCCCACTCTGGATGGCGTTCTGGATCGGCTTTTCCCTTCTCGATGCTCGCGTGCTCATCGATCGTGCACGTCGCGCGACGGGAATCCGGACCGCCCTGGTGCGAGGAGCCACAGCCGCGGGCGCCTCCGGTCTAGCCTTCTACGCGATCTCCGGAATCTGGTTGGACCGCAGCCCGGGTGGGCCGAACTACACGGTCCATTTTGTGAGCTGGGCCGTGGCTTTTCTTCCGGGATTCTTGGCTTTGCTTGCTGGTCCCGCTAGAGCGGGGCGCTGAGGTCGACGAATCGACACCATGAGGCCGCCACCAGGAGTCGGACGCTCACCGGCTCTTGAAGGGAAAGCCCCAGAGGCTCCGTACGCTCCCCGGAGCGAACATCGCGCGAGACATGCGCGAGCCCGAGGCCACGAGCGCCCCATAGATTCCGATGCCAGCCAGCATGATGACGACGGCGACCACCGTAAGCAACGGAGAGAGCGCGGCCCCATCGGCCGTTACTGCCACCCAGTCCCAGGAGAAATGAAGCGCGAAAGCCGCAGAGAACGAGAGCACAAGCGCTCTTCGCCACCGCGACATCCCGGTTCGGCCCATCCCCACTCCGAAACCGGAGATGCCCCCCATCACCAGATGTCCGAGGAGACGAACGAGCTCCAGGGGAAACAGTAGTAGATCCAGAGTGCGCCTCGCCTGAAGAAAGTCGAGAGACTCCTCCGCCGCCATGCCGAGACCAACGAGGGAGCCGTAGATGATGCCGTCCATGGGATCGTCGAAGTGCCGGGAGAACGCCAAGGCGATGACCACGACGGCTGCGAGGCGCGCCGTCTCCTCGAGGATCGCCGCGACCGCGGCTTCCGCCACCTGGCCTTCCACGAGGCCAAGGGCCCAGAGCTCGACCGCAGCCACGAGCCGCATCGTCGCGAAACCGATCCCCGCGGCGAGCGCGATCATGTACCAGGGCTCGCGATTGTAGAGGTCGTACCGATAGACAAGGACCGCCGCAAGAAGAGCCGAGAAGCATACCGTGACGTAAAGGCTCACGACTTCCATCGCTTGCTTATCGTTGTCGAGCCGGGTGGCAGCGGGGCGGATTCGAACCGCCAACCTAAGGGTTATGGGTGTCTTCCATTCTAGTCAAATTATTCTCGAGGAGCGAATGGTGCGGCTAATCCAATCTTTTCGTTCATCTCTCGATTAGCGCCATTCTCGCACTGAACGTGTTCTTGATCGGATAGTGAGCTCGATCTATCGTGCAATGGAACGCACTAGGCTTGAATAGGAAGCCAAGAGAACATGTGTACGAACCGTCTAACGATCGGAAGGAGTCCACGTTTGAAGACAACGTCGTTTGTGTTTCTTCTCGGATTCTCCATTCTCGGCGCAGCCGGCTGCGACAACGACCCCACTGGACCCAGCGAAGGCGTCACCGTCTACGAAGATCCGGACTTTCGTGGCGACGCCCGGACGTTCGACGGCAACGCGTTCGACCTCAGAGACATTCGTGGCCCCTGCAATGCTTTCGGCGGCTCGGAGGGAGACTGGAACGACTGCATCTCGTCCATTCGGGTTCCGACGGGTTGGGAGGTCACCATCTTCGAAGACGACTCGTACGAGGGCGATAGCTTGACACTTACGATGGACACTCCTGATCTGGACGATGTGAACGGCCCGTGCGGCAACGACTGGGATGACTGTATTACCGCGATGCAGGTTCGACAGCGGTAACTTCCAAACAAGGGCGTGATGGCCATCGCCTCGGTAACCACCTTGGCGACGAGCGTCTTCAGGGCTCAGTGGACTCGATCTCGTTTTGAATGGCGGTGAGCGACTTCAAATAGGTCGAGATGGCCTGGAGGTCCGATGCCTCCAGATACTGGTAGCCGTGGTCGATGACCTCCCTCATGAGCCCCTGGGCGTCGTCGCCTCCGGGCTCGAAGCCCGTTTGCAGGAACCAGGTGATGTCGGCGGCGCTCCAAGTCCCGATACCGGTCTTCTCGTCGGGCGTGATGTTGGGAGCGAGCTCTCCTTCAGGTCCTTCTTTGGATCCGCCGTAGTGCATCTCCTCGTTCAGCGCGCCGGTCGCTCCGCGCGGCGTATGGCACTCACCGCAATGAGCCAGAGCGTGCGTGATGTAGGCCCCGCGGTTCCATTCCGGCGATTGCTCAGGGAGAGGCTCGAACGTGCCCGCCTCGAAGTTGAGGAGTCTCCATGCGGTCAAGCCCGCACGCACGCTGAAGGGGAATCCGAGCTCGGGGGGTTTGTTCTCCTGCTTCACCGGCGGCACCGAGAAGAGATAGGCCTTGAGATCCAGAACGTCCTCCCGGGTCATTTTCGTGAACGCGGTGTAGGGAAAGACGGGATAGTACATCGTCCCGTCCGGGCCAATTCCCTCCGTCATGGCGCGTAGGAAGTCTTCGTCACTCCAGCCGCCGATGCCGGTCTCGGTATCGGGCGTGATGTTGGTCCCGTAGATCGCGCCGAATGGCGTCTCGATGGCGCGCCCGCCGGCCAGGAACGCGCCATCGTTCGCATAATCAGTATGGCAGCCACACCCGCCGGTGGCCCGGAAGATGTACTGACCTCGCTCGACCGCCGAAGGCTCCTCTTGCGCGAAGGCGGGTGCGGGTCCCGAGACGGCGAGTGAAAAAACAACTCCGCCAAGCCGGAAAGCGAAGCGAGCCACGTGGCGATTATTCGTTCGGCTTGCGGAAGGTGTCGTGGCAGTTGCTGCAGGCCTGCCCAACGACTTTCACTTCGGCCATGATGGCGGCCTGGTCACCGCCCCTGGCGACCTCGGCGAGCTTCGAGCTCGCCTGCCCAAGGTTATCCGCCGCCGCGACGAACTTGTCCCACTGCTGCCAAATCGTGGGCAGGGCCCTCGATTCCTCGGTCACGACCTCCGTCTGGAAGGCCCCGGCGATGAGCCGACTTTCGCGGTGGATCGTCTCCGCGTGCGCGACTATGTGCTCGGCTCCTCCGGGGAGCTTGAACTTCAGAACGTCGTTGATGGCACCCATACTCGCCCCGGTGGCCGACATGATCTTTTCACGATAGGCGGCCGCCCCCTCTTCCGCGCCTTGAGCCAGCACGACGCCGGCCGCCGCGGTCAAAGCGAGGGCAACAACCCACCCAACCCGACTCCCGTCTGAACCCATGCTCATCTCTTCTCCTTAGACGACACCCGTCAACCCGGTCATACCCTCAAGCCCCGCCACAGTCTAGCCCTTTGAAGGAAACAGAGAAAGCACTTCTTTGACTTTCCCAAAGCCGTTCGCTATGCTCGAAAGAGCGTTCTCGTTGCGCCATTTCATTCTCAATAAGCAACATCCGCGGTCACCGTTGCAATAAAGGAGGCATTTCGATGACCCAGATGGTTAGGGGTTTGCGCGCGCTGCTGTTCCCAGTTCTACTTTCAACGTTCGTGATGGGTTGTGTCGGACCCGTTCCCGAACAAGACCTCCCGGTCGCGATGGACGTCACCCCCGAGGTGGAAGCGGCGGTGGTAGCGGGAGCCGATCTCGTTGGCCGCATCGACTTCGAAGCCATGCGTGGAGCCAACATCCTCATGAAGCTTCAACAGGCTCAGAACGACGAACGGCTTCGGAAACTGAGGGACACAAACCGGCGCTTCGAGGAAGTTACCGGCCTCACGCGCGAGGACATGCGGTTCATCGTCTTCTCCGCCAACACCAGCACCGTGAATATGTCGGCAACTCGGGCCGTGGGGCTGGAATCGCTCGATGCCGTCGTCGGCATTGCGCTCACCAGACCCCTCACCATCGAGCAGCTCTCGCAGGGAATCCAGGCCATCGCGTCCGAGCGACCCGCTCCCAAGGTGACCGAGATCGAGATCGCCGGACGAACCGCTCTCCTCGTCGAGCCCGAAGGTCCCGAGCAGAACGCGGCCTATGTGGCGCTCAGCCCGGAGTCGACGACCGTTTTCCTAGCCGTCAGCAAGGCCAGCTTGGCCGCCGCACTCACGAGAACCGATCGGGGCGAGATCGAAACTCCCTCTCCCTCCCTCATCTCGGCCCAAACCGTATTACCGCGGGGCGCCCAGTTCCGACTCGCCTTCGTGGTCCCGAACGCTCTCCGCTCCAAGATTCGAGAAACGCTGGACGGCGATCAAGAGAATCCTCAGATGGCGATGTTGGCCGGATTCCTCCAGTCGTTCAAGAATCTCCAGAGCCTGTCTCTCGGAATCGGTTTGAGCCAGGACATGGCGCTCAATCTGGTTTGTGACTTGGGTAGCGAGAAGTCGGCTCATGAGGCAGCGACCATGATCGACACGATGCTCGCGCCCATGATGAAGGCCGCTCTCGATTCGGCCGAGCAGCCAGCCGCGATCGCCGAGTCGTTTAATGCTGTACCCGAGGGAAGCGCGCTCAAGCTTGGTTTGCGGCTCACCGCCGACGACCTGGACTCGATTGGGAGCAGAGTGGGGAACGCGGCCGCAGGCCGGTAGCCGGCTCAACTCTCCAAGAATCGAGCGATCTCGTCCCACTGCTGGTGGGCATCCTCGTATCCGACCTCGATCAGACGCGAGATGTATGGCCGCTCGAAGAGCAGGTAGCTGAGGAAATCCGGACTGCTCGTCTGGTACGCGCCCAGGCCCCGGACGATGATCCTCAGCGGCCGCGGAAGGTGGTGAGCCAGGGAAGCCGATAGTTTCCCGAGGTCGCGCGACGGTCGAAGAACCAGCAGTCGGATTGGACGAAGCCCCTCGGGATGGCGGGTTCCAGGTGGAAGCAGCGCGAGGGTTCGGTTGATGCGGGCGATCCGCTCCGCGTCGTTCTCCAGCGCGTCCAAGAACACTCCGTGCATCAGCATCCCGAGTATCTGTGCTGGGGGTGGGTAGCCAACCACCTGCTTTTCGGATTCCTCTTCCTGCGTCCGTGGATAGCGAGCCGAGATGGTCAGCACCCGATCCGCCCCCAAGTGGATCGCGGGTGCCAGCGGCGATGCGTGGCGTATGCCGCCGTCTCCGTAGTAGGCATCGCCGACCTGGAT
>JBOGJF010000759.1:0-4581 GCA_050747785.1 Vicinamibacteria bacterium | reverse complement strand
GGGTGTCACTCCCTCGAGGCGGACACCGTCGATCTCCACCCAAGCGCCGGGTGGATCGGACGTGACCGCAAGGGTCCTCGCCAGGGACTCCAACCGCAGGTCGATGAGAGGCGGAGGCTCCGCATCGAGACTGAAAGTGGCGGTCGCCGGGGAGAATCCGTCTCGTCGAAGCTCGACCGCGATCTTATCCTGAGGATAGCCTTGGATGGGCAGCTCCACCGTGGCGTCCGCAATCGTGACGCGCCCGGTGTCGAGGCCGTTGAGGAAAATCGCCGCGCCCGGAGGCTCCGAGGAAATCCGGATCGTGTGCGAGATTTCGCGGGGCCCCATGAAACGGGGAAGAAAGAACCAACCACCCACGCCCAATCCAGCAACGAGCACCCCCAATACCGCCGGCAAGACGAAGGGACTGCCGCGGCGGACCGCACCCATCGGCTCGTCGCGTCCCGGGAGCCTCAGATCGCGGGCGGTATCCACCCCCCCGGACGCCGGCGGAGCGCCGTAGAGTAGCTCGAACTCCCTCGAGATCTCTGCGAGCTGGCGCGTTCTTTCCTCCGGAGGCATTTGCCGGTCCGCCTCCTCACGATTCAACTCCCTGAGGGCGGCTCGGAGCGCCTTGTGCGGCTTGGTGAGCTCCGGCCGCGCGCCGATGAGCTTCCTGGCCAAGGGAACGACGTCGACCCAGCGTTCCTCCCGACGGAGCTCCTCGAGCTCGTTCAACTTCGTTTGCAGCTCGGCGCTCGGCCGCGGGAGGGTCTTGCGATAGATCTCCAGCAGCTTCTCGAGCGCGTGGGCCATTTCCGATGCCGTGCGGAAGCGCTCTCCCGGTTGTTTCGCGAGCGCGCGGCCCAGTATCTCCTGAACCTCCTGCGGCAGGTCCGGATGCTCCTTCAATATCGGTGGGACGGGCTCGTTGACGATCTTGTACAGAATCGACGTCGCCGACTCGCCCTGGAACGGGCGTCTGCCGGTCAGCATCTCGAACAGGATGCAGCCGGTCGCGAACAGATCCGAACGTCCGTCGGTCGGCTCGCCCTTGATTTGCTCGGGAGACATATAGTGAAGCGTGCCCACCATGACGCCGCTGCGGGTGATGGGTGTGCTTCCCTCCACACGGGCGATGCCAAAGTCCATGATCTTGACGCGCCCGTCGTCCAAATACCGGACGTTGGAGGGCTTCATGTCGCGATGGACGACACCCTTCTCGTGCGCGAAACCGAGCGCTTGACAGAGCTGAATCGTGATCTCCAGGGCTTCCGCGAGGGGGATGGTGCGCTCGTTCTCGATCAGTCCGGCGAGGTCGGTTCCTTCGAGAAACTCCATGACGATATAGGGCTTCTCCGTGCCGCCGAAGTTCCCGAGCTCGTAAACGGTGACGATATTGGGATGCTGCAGTTTTGCCGCCGCACGCGCTTCCCTTTCGAAGCGGCCCCGCGATTCCAGATCCGCGATGGCATCGGTGGTGAGCGTCTTGATCGCCACGCGCCGGTCGAGCGCGGGGTCGTAGCCTTCGTAGACCGCGCCCATACCACCGCGCCCGATGCGGCGCCGCACTTGAAACTTGCCAATCTTAGGCTCAGCCAATGCCATCTCGCTGGTCTAGAGCACGAAAGGGCTTTCTTCCGAGGACACCCTCGCGACCGTGCGCCGCCCAAACATTGCGCGTCCGGAAGTGCCCCCAACCGGATGGCTGGACGACCGGATGCGATCACCCCCCAAGTGTGCGGTCGGTGTCGTTGCCGCCGTCCCTTGTCAGGCCTTGTCCTCGTCCGAGCTATTCCGAAAGGAAAGAGCAATAGCGGTAATGTTGTCTTCCCCCCCCGAACTGTTCGCCGCCTCGACGAGCCGGCGGGCCACCCCGTTGGCTTCTCGCCCCCCTGCCTTCACGACTTCCAGGATCGCGACGTCTTCCACCATCGAGGTAAGCCCGTCGGAGCAAAGGAGTAGCAGGTCCCCGTCCTGGAGCTCCAAGACCTGCATGTCCACTTCCAGTCCCTCTTTCCCTCCCAGGGCCCTGGTCACGACGTTTCTCAGGGGGTGGGTCCGGGCTTGCTCGCTGTCGATCAGCCCGGACATCACTTGCTCGTTGACCCACGAGTGGTCGTTGGTCAACAGGCGGATATCGCCGCCACGGATCAAATACACGCGGCTGTCTCCAACGTGAGCGATGTTGGCCTTGTCCCTCTCCAACAAGACGGCGGCAACGGTGGTCGCCATGCCCTCGTACTCCGCGCTTTCCTTGATCCTTTCTAGGAGCTTTCGATTCGCATAGCGGATGGCCGTCTTCAGACGATTTCCGCTGAGCGTTAGTGCTTCATCGACCCCGAAGGGCCAGGTGATGTCGGTGTCGGAACTCGTCAGCTTGATGAACTCCTCGATGGTCGACGTAACCAGCTCCGATGCTACCTCTCCCGCAGCGTGACCTCCCATGCCGTCGGCCACTACATAGAGCCCTTCTTCGTCGTTGGCGCAATAGTTATCCTCGTTGGACTTCCGCTTGCGCCCCACGTCCGAGATCGAGCCGGAGTCGACCCGCATGACCTCCTACTTTCTCCGGGCCCGATCCGCTGCTGCGGTCGCCTCAGACAATTGTTGCTGCAACTCCGGGTCATGGGGATGCTGCTGGAGCCCGGCTTCGAAGACTCTTCGCGCCCGGGTCGGCAGACCCGCACGTTGGAGCAGCTCGCCGAGCTCTAGATACAGTTCCTTTCGCTTCGGGTCGAGAGCGATCGCCTTGTTGTACAGCTCGGCAGCTTGACGTACCTGAGTCCTGTCCATGGACATGACTCTCGCCGCCGCCCCCATATAGAGCGCGTTCGCCGGCTCGAGCTGCATCGCCTCGTAGAAGAACTTCAAGGCCTCCGTGTACTCGGTGAGCTCTTCCCGCATGATCCCGTTCCTATAGTAACGCTCTGCCTGTTCGTGAGGCGGGAGCACGACGCGCGATAGGGTCTCATCGTATTGGCGCCTTAGCTTCTCATCACGGAGATGATTGTAGGATTCGTTGATGGCTTGAATGGTCTCCTCGGCCCGGGTCCGCTTCCCGGGATCCTGGAACCGATCGGGATGATTCTCGCGCGCCAGCCTGAGGTAAGCTTCCTTGATTTGTGCCTGCGTCGCCGTCTTGGGAACACCGAGAATCGAGTAGTAGTCCGCCATGCCTCCCACCTACTGCTGCGAGCGCTTCAATTTGATCGCCTGGCGCCGCACGGCCTCCGGGATGTTGCGATCCGTCATGAGACGCTTCAAGTCCCGTTCGGGTAGCCTCGGTAGAATACGCAAGGCGACCTCGATCGGTGTCAAGGGATTCTTGACCAGCTCATGGGCCACTCTGTGCCGCTTGGTCCATTCCCGTCGCCCCCCGATGACGCGCAGGACCTCGGGAGAAACGCTCTTCATGGCAGCGAAGGACTCGATTTCCGAATCCGTTATCCGGGGACTGTTGAGCACGGCCGAGTAAACGATTCGGTTCCGATCGCGGATCAGCATCACTCTCGCCTCGCGGTCTCCCTTGAGGCCTTCGATCATCTTCTCGGCTACCGTCATTCGCACCAGCCGCTGAATCGTCGTCAGTTTGCTCTGTTGCTCTTCTTCGCTCAGTGCCTCCGCGTCGACGTAAGTCGCTATCGCGTCTTCGATAGTCTGCGGCGCGGGTGCCTCTTCCTCTGGCGGCCCGGAATCGAAATCCACCAGTGTCTCGGCCTCTTCCGGTTCGGGCATCGAGACGGGTTCATCGTCTTCCTCCCCGATCTTGAAATCATGCCGAAGCTCGGAGAGCCGACGGCGTTGGTCACCGGCCAGGTTCTTGCTGGCTTCGAGCGCGACCAAGAGAGGAAAGTGACGGAGGACCCGCGTCTGATTGATGACCACGATCTCGAGAAGCTCCGCAGGCAGTCGAGGAACCATGGTCTGAATCGTCTGGTCTTCGGTGGCGCTGTTTTGGAGAATGAGCTCCAGGAGCTCGGCGTTGTCCAAGCGCGAGCCATAGAACCCGAGAACTTTAGGGTTGACCGAAGTGTCCTTCAGCACGCCGCGCAGGTTATCCGGCTTGACCTGGAGCAGGTTGGTCTCGGCCTGGGCACGTATCTCCTCGTCGCGATCGCGCGTCAACAAGTACAGTAGCTCGACGTGATCCATCGGCTTGAGGGGTAGGAGCCCCCGTGCGGCGGTCAGGCGAACGTCCCTCGAGACGCCTCCCTTGCGGAACTGCTCAATCAAAGGCGAAGCCATCTTCTACCCGATCCGGGACCCTTCCTCCTGCCCCTCGACGAAATCGGGCACGTTGTCGCGCGTTACGCAGACGCCTTTGATCACCTGACCCGGCTGCCCCAGCGGCTTGCCGACGCGATCGTCGATCCGATAGGAGACCCCACCCGCGTTGCCCAGGGAGAAACAGATTTCTTCTGCCCGGAACTCTTTCTCGAATCCCCGCAGCATGATTCCTTCGGCCACGCGTTCTCCATTCGTCGACACTTCGAGCCAGCAGGGCTCGTTGTCGGTCTAAGTCAACAGCACGATGGCCGATCCAGTGCTCTCTAAGGCTAGCTCTTCTTGGACAAAAGGACTCGGCACGCACGGCAC
>JBOGJF010000758.1:0-4334 GCA_050747785.1 Vicinamibacteria bacterium | reverse complement strand
GCCGGACCTTTTCTCCAAGGACCCGGATCGCATGGCGCGCTTCAGCCGCGAAGCGCAGGTTCTCGCTTCCTTGAACCATCCCAACATCGCGGCGATTCACGGGCTGGAAGAGGCCGGTGGCAAGCGGGCGCTGGTGATGGAGCTCGTGGAGGGGGAGACGCTCCAGCAGAGACTCCAGCGTGGCCGGGTTCCACTCGAAGAGGCTCTGATCATCGCGAGACAGATCGCGGAGGCGCTCGAAGAAGCGCACGAGCACGGATTTATCCACCGGGACTTGAAGCCCGCGAACGTTAAGATCACGCCCAAGGGCACGGTGAAGGTTTTGGATTTTGGATTGGCGAAGGCATTGGAAGGGGAAGTGGGGTCTGGGTCTTCTCCCGATCTGAGCCAGTCGCCGACGTTGAGCGCGGCGGCGACGGCGGCGGGCGTGATCATGGGAACGGCGGCCTACATGAGCCCGGAGCAAGCTCGAGGTCAGGCGGTGGATCGGCGCGCGGACATCTGGTCTTTCGGTGTCGTGCTGTACGAGATGCTGACCGGAAAGCAGACGTTCACCGGGGACACGGTATCGGACGTTCTCGCCGCGGTCCTGCGCAGCGACATCGATCTGAATTCTCTGCCGGGTGATGTCCCACCCACCATCCGCCAGCTTCTGCGGCGTTGCCTGACGCGCGATCGCAAGCGGCGCATCCAGTCGATCGGGGACGCGCGCATCGCGATCGAGGAGCACCTCGAGAACCCGACGGCTACGATGGCAAGTGGCGCGCAGCAGCCGGTAGCGATCGGGGCGCGGCAGCCAATATGGCAACGTGCTGTCCCGTGGGCACTCCTCGCGGCGACCGTGGCAGTCGCCGCGGGGCTGGCCGCGGCGCTCTGGCGCGAGCCGGAAGATCCCACCATGCGCTTGAGCGTGGAGGTGAGTGACCGGCCGTTCGCCACGACGCCGGGCCCATCGATCACGTTATCGCCTGACGGCAACCTGTTGGCCTATTTGGTAGGCGATAACGTCAACCAGGAGCTCCGGATTCGTTCACTGAATCAACTGGAAGGCGTGACGCTGGCGAGCGGAAGTGGTACCAACGGTCCGTATAGTCCGTTCTTTTCGCCCGACAGCAAGTGGGTGGGTTACGTCACCTCCTCGGAGCTGCGGAAAGTGCCGGTGACGGGTGGTACGTCCCTCAAGCTTTGCAGCGTCGAACGTAGTCGAGGAGCGGCCTGGGGGCCTGACGACACCATCGTTTTCACTCCCAATACCAATAGTGGACTCTTTCGCGTGCCGGCGACCGGCGGGGAGCCACAGCCATTGACCACGCTGGACGAAGAGAAAGGGGAGACGACTCATCGTTGGCCACAGTTCCTGCCCGGGGGCGAGGCGGTATTATTCACGTCCCATACTTCGTCGGCCGGTGCCTTCAACGAAGCGACGATCGAAGTCGTCGTGCTCGACACGGGCGAGCGCAAGGTGGTTCACCGCGGCGGCACGCATGCCCGCTACGTCCCGTCGGGGCATCTGGTTTACGTCAATCAGGCAACCTTGTTTGCCGCGCCCTTCGATCTGGGCAGCCTCGAGCTCACGGGCTCTCCGGCTCCCATCATTCAAGAAGTCGACTGGAACGTCGGGAACGGCGCGGCCTCGTTCGCCTTCTCCGATACCGGGAACCTCGTCTATGTGAGAGGTGACAGCACCGTGCCCGAGTATCCAGTGGTGTGGGTGGACAGAAACGGAGGCACGATGCCTCTCCTCGAGGAGCGGGGCAGCTACGCCAACCCACGTTTGTCTCCCGATGGGACACGCTTGGCGCTGACCGTGCTGCGCGACGACAACTGGGACGTTTGGGTCTACGATTTGGAACGAGGCGTATCCACGCGACTCACCTTCGAGGAGTCGGTCGACACGGAGCAAATCTGGTCGCCAGACGGAGAGTACGTGATATTCAGCTCTGATCGCGAGGGGCCCGACAACCTCTACCGCAAGCGTTCCGATGGCTCAGGAGAGTTGGAACGGGTGGTGGAAGGCGATAGCCCACAGTGGGCCAGCTCCTGGTCGTCGGACGGAAAGTTCGTGACTTATATGACGCCGAGCGCCGCGCTCGATTTGTGGGTCATGCCGATGGACGGCGACGGCAAGCCGGAGCTCTACCTGAGCACGCCTTTTGCCGAGTCGGACGCGGCGTTCTCCCCCGACGGTCGCTGGTTGGCCTACGCGTCCGACGAGTCCGGTCGCTCGGAGATCTATGTGCGACCTTTTCCGCCGGGCGGAGGGAAGTGGCAGGTCTCGGACGGCGGCGGTGGTTACCCGCGCTGGACGGGTGACGGCCGCGAGCTCTTCTATCGCACCGACGAGGGGATCATGGTCGCTTCGGTGGAGGGAACCGGCGCCACGTTCCGTGCCGGTAAGCCTAGGCTGGTGCTGGAAGGGACGTTTCGGGGAGGGATGGGCGGAATCCCATTAGCCGGAAATGTTTTCGCGGACTGGGACGTCACGCGGGACGGCCAGCGTTTCATCATGTTCCCGAGCGTCGAGGATTCCGGGCAGGTGGATCATCCACACGTGACGCTGGTCACCCACTGGTTCGACGAGCTCCGTCGCACGTTCGGCGGCAGCACGAACTGATTCATATCCGTTCTTTCCCGGCGAGCCCGCAGTCGAAGTTCCTATCCCTTGACAAGCAGTATGCCTTCTGGTAGAGACAGCATCTCTCGCAGTCTCAGCAGAGCATCACTACGAATCTAAGCGTTCTTTCAAGGTGAGTTGAGCAAAGGGGAGCGTGTCTCGAAAAGGTGAACGCCACCCGAATGCTCGCGGAGGGTAGCAATGTGATCCCAGAATCTTTCTCGAGAATCTCCCTAGCCAGGTTGGGCATAGTCGCATTGGTTATCGCCGCCGGCCTAAGCCCGCGGATACTCGGTCGGGAGGCGACCGCGCAAGGCGGCGGGTATCCGACCTTCGAGGTCGACCCCACCTATCCGCCGAAGCTTCCCAACGACTGGGTCTTCGGCAACGTTTCCAAGGTCGTCACGGATCGACAGGATCATGTGTGGATCCTCCATCGGCCACGTACAGTTCCTAAAGACAAAAAAGCGGCGCCGGCAGTGGTGGAATTGGACGCAAACGGGGCGTTCGTGCAGGGGTGGGGTGGACCCGCCAATGAGTACGACTGGCCTGATGCCGAGCACAACATTGTCGTCGACCACAACGACAACGTCTGGATCAGCGGCAGCAGCCCAAGCGGTCAATCGGTGACGAGAGATTCGGATGACATGCTTCTCAAGTTCACGAGACAGGGAAAGTTGGTGAAGCAGTTGGGCGGCCGCTCCGCAAATCTAGGAAGCAAAGACCCCACCAGCGTGAACAAGCCTGGGGACCTGTTCGTGTATGCCAAGACGAACGAGGTTTTCGTCGCCGACGGGTATGGGAATCGCCGCGCGATCGTCTTTGATGCCAATACCCTCGCCTACAAACGCATGTGGGGTGCCTTCGGCAATACACCGGAGGACGAACCAGGGCGCTCAGGCGGTCGCGGCTCGAACGGAGGCCTGCTCCCCGTCCCGGACGCTCCACCCGCGGCCCCCGCGCCGGCGCCGGTCCTTGACACGGAGGGTCCGGGGAAGCTGCAATTCGTGTATCCCGTGCACGCCATCGCCGTGTCGGACGACGACCTGGTGTACGTCGGCGATCGCGGGAGCAGACGCTTCCAGGTGTTCAACCTCAAGGGCAATTACATCACGCAGCTGTTCGTCAACCGAGCCGGTCCGGCAGGCGGGTCAGTGAGCGGGTTCACGTTGTCGCCAGACCCAGATCAGCAATTCCTGTACGTCACGGACTACGGCAATTCGCACATCGTCGTCATCGATCGGAAGAAGCTTGAAATCCTCTATCAGTTCGGGACAAGAGGTGCCGCGCCCGGCCAGTTCCAGGGCATTCATATGATTGCGACCGATTCGAAGCACAATCTCTACGCGGCGGAAGTGGCTCCAGGTGCTCGCCTTCAGAAGTTCACGTTCAAAGGTATGTCAGCGTCGCTACCTTCGAACGCACTGACTGCCGCCGAATTGGCCGCGAAGCCGTAAGCACCCGGCGGCTTTCGAATCAACAACGCTCTGTCCGAGAATTGGCGGCGCCTGGAAAAACATCAAGCCGGGCGCCGCCATCTAAGACCCGACGCCTGCTTCCTGGAACCGCTGAGCTCTACCTGCCGCTCGGCGGGAGACAGTCTCTGTCTCTAAACAGGCTGACTAGGTCGACGGATCGTCTCGAGTAAGTCGTCGGAAGCTAGTCGGTCTCGCCCGGCGGAGAGGTAGGCGCCTCGATGGTGATGTCCTCGAGGAGCCGC
>JBOGJF010000757.1:0-4628 GCA_050747785.1 Vicinamibacteria bacterium | reverse complement strand
GGACCGCCCGCCGGGTCGTCGTCTCCAAGGACGAGACCACGATCATCGACGGCGGCGGCAAGTCCGACGACATCAAGGGCCGCGTCAAGCAGATCAAGTCGGAGGTCGAGACCACCGACTCCGATTTCGACCGCGAGAAGCTGCAGGAGCGGCTGGCGAAGCTCGCCGGCGGCGTCGCGGTCGTCAAGGTCGGAGCGGCGACCGAGACCGAGATGAAGGAGAAGAAGGCTCGGGTCGAGGACGCCATGCACGCCACCAAGGCAGCAGCCGAGGAGGGCATCGTGCCGGGCGGCGGCGTGGCGCTGCTTCGCGCCGGTGTGGCCTTGGAAAAGCTCCGTAAAGACAAGGATCTCAGCGAAGACGAGCGGGTCGGCGTCGGTGTGGTGGCGCGCGCGCTACAGGAGCCCCTGCGCTGGATCGCACAGAATGCCGGAGAGGAAGGTTCCATCGTCGTCTCCAAGGTAAAGGAGATGGACACCGAGTCTGGTTTCAACGCACAGACCGAAAAGTACGAGAACCTAGTGGATGCCGGCGTGATCGACCCGACCAAGGTCGTGCGGTTCGCGCTCCAGAACGCCGCGTCGATCGCGGGTCTCATGCTGACGACCGAAGCCCTCGTCTGCGAGATTCCCGAGAAGAAGGAGAAGGGTGGTCCGGGTCCCGGCGGCATGCCTCCCGGCATGGACGACTACTAAAGAGCCGACTTTCGACGGATCCAATCAGCCCCGGCCCTTTCCGGCAACGGAGGGGGTCGGGGTTTCTTGTTTCGCTCCCCGGGCCGCCGGCGGCGTGGTCGGCTCGCGAACTGCCACGGTTTCCCCCGCGGCCGCGCGCCGCTGAAGCTCCCAGATCTTCGCGTACTTGCTGAAGTCATAGAACGCACCGGTCACCGCCACGATGATCCCGGCCCGGCCGTCCAACAAGCCGAGACGCAGGACGAGATCACGGAACAGCACCGCGGGCATGATGAGCAGGAGCTCAATCAGGCTCACCCGCCGACCCGCTTGGTACTGGACGCGGGCGATGATGCTCGAGTATTCGTCGTTCTTGCGAATGCGATCGGCGATGGATTCGGACGTGAAGTGGTGCAGGGATCCCTCGAGCCGTGCGGTCGGACCGTCGATGATGACACGCTCGTGAACCACGTCGTCCGACACACGGCCACGCCCCTTGCGAAATAGGCGCGGCAGGAAGACGGGCCGCCACAGCCCAAATCGCAAGCGAACGCCGCTGAAGTAATTGACGCGCTCCAGCGCGTATCCTGCCGTCCCCTCTTCGCCCGAACGCAATACCCGCTGGATCGCGGTTGCGAGTTGCGGATCGACGACCTCGTCGGCATCCAAGACGAGGATCCAGTCACCGCTCGCCCGCGCGAGCGCGAAGTTCTTCTGGTAGCCGAATCCCTGCCAGTCCGGCTGCAAGATCACGTTCGCTCCCAGCCGCTCGGCGAGCTCCCTCGTGCCGTCGGTCGACCCGGAGTCCACGATCAGGATGTCGTCCGCCCAGGAAACCCCCTCGAGAGTAGGAGCGAGCTGCTTGGCGGCGTTGTGTGTGATGAGAACGACGCTAAGAGAAGGCTTCGTCGACGTCGCCGAAGGCATGGATGGAGGATGTTAGGCGGAAAACCGCCAGGGAAGCAAGTCGGCGCGAATCGGTGCGCACCCTGACCGAACGATGACTCCCATCGATGATGCCCTCACGCGTTGGAGGAGGCTGATTCCACCCTCAACGGCGTCACGGCTCGGAGGGTCGGATACGCGGTGGCGGCGTTGTTGATTTCTCTGGGACTCTTTCCTAAACTGTCGGCTCTGGTCGGCTCGATGCCGAGACCGGTGTTGGGCGGCGCAACCATCGTGCTATCGGCATGGTGACGATCGCCGGCCTCCGGAACGAGGCTGACGGCTGGAGCAAGGAGCTTCCCCGACTCGTGATTCGACGCCATCGAAAAGCACGACACTCATCGATCTCCGTACTAGTTCTCACCGCGCTCTCCTTCCTCGCATGCGACACCCCCGAGCCTTCGGTGACCATTCCCCCGGTCGACCGGGTCATCTTGATCTCCATCGACACGCTGCGAGCGGATTTTCTCGGCTCGTACAGTCCCGAGCTCGAGACGACTCCTCATCTGGATCGCTTTGCCTCCGACGGCGTGGTCTTCACCGACGTGCTGTCCCACGCTGCTTCCACCGCGACGTCCCACAAATCCATTCTGTACTCGCTCTATCCCAGTGTGCACAAGGCAAGCAAGGACGCCGTTCCCACCGAGCATGTCGTGGCACCGGTGGACGCGCTGCGCTCGGCGGGGTTCACGACCGGCGCCATCGTGGGGGGAGGACAGCTCCGGGAGGAGTTCGGATTCGCGAAGGGGTTCCAAGATTACATCGTGCTTCCACCCCTGACGCGGGGCAATCAGCTCGAGGCGTTCCAAGAGGAGTCCTTCAAGTGGCTCGCCGCGCATCGGGACGACAAGTTCTTTCTATTTCTCCACAACTACGAGCCTCATTGCCCCTACGACGCGCCGGAGGAGTTCACCGCGAAGCGCGCCGGGTGGTACAAAGGCGATGTGGATCCCGGCCAATGCGGAGCGCAATACTACAACAAGCTCCAGATGGGAAAGGAAGATTTTCAGTTCGTGCGCGATCTCTACGCGGCGGAGGTCGAGTATCTGGACGCGGCTCTAGGACGGCTCTTCGACGAGCTGAAGCGTCTCGGTCTCTATGACAGCTCGCTCATCGTCTTTACCGCCGATCACGGCGAGAGCCTGGGAGAGCGCCGCTACGTCGGACACAACCGGCTGTACAACATACAGCTCCAGGTGCCGCTCATCATCAAGCCTCCGCAAGCCGTCCCGCGGGGGGACGATGCGCCAGCCCGTATCGATGCACCGATCGAGTCCATCGACATCATGCCCACGATCTTCGCCGCCATGAGCGTCACCCCTCCCTTCTCGTTCCAGGGAAAGAATCTTTGGCCGCTCATGATGGGCGTGTCGCGGGGTGATCCCAACCGGGCGCGGATTGCGTCCCATCCCAACATGGTATCGATTCACCGGAATCAGTGGCACCTCCTTTACAACCCTACCGGCGAGCGGGCGGAGCTGTATGATGTTCGGGCGGATCCCGAGGAGCTGGACAATGTGGCAGAGGACCACGAGCCTATCGTCAACGAGCTTCGCGAGTGTTTCGAGCAAATGGAGCGGGAGAGCCAGGAGCTAGCCAACCAGTTCGAGCTCCGCGACGGAGGCACACCGGTGCTGGACGAAAGCGCGCTCGAGGAGCTGAAGGCGCTGGGCTACATCCAATGAGGAGGGCATGACGCAACTCATGAGATGTCCGGTGAGGAACGACTTCTGGTTTCTATCCGTCGGGATGGCGACCGCCGTGGCGATCGCGTCCTGCTCGGACATCACCGACGACCGCACGCCGGATCGTACCCCGGAGAGTGCAGAGATCCGCTTTCGAGAGCTCGAGCGGCGGCTCCTTGGCGCCAAAAGCGTCCGCATCCGTGGTGCTGCCGGCTCGGCGGGAATGGTGGTCTCGGGTCTCGAGGGCGAGGCCGTTATTGCGAGCGGCAACCGCGCTCACCTCCAGTTCTCGGGCGAGTTCGGGGGAACCGAGGTCACGCTCGCTCTCGTCGCGGATGGAGAGCAGATGTGGGGCGGGAACGGAACCGAGCAGTTCGAGTCGGACGTGCCCAGCGCGCTGAACCAAGGCATCCTTCTGGGTTTCACCCGCATGGGGATTCTGCACAACCTGGCGCTTCTCAGCGGCGCGAGTCCCCCCGACGGCACCGACGGGACGATCGACGGCTGGCTCACCGTCTCCAATTTTGCGCGGAGTGATTCGGGGACACTCGATGGTGTTGCCGCAGATGCGTTGACGTTCGATTTGGCCGTTCACGAAAAGCCGTCCGCCAAGGTCGTCCTCTGGCTCGACCAAGAGAACGGATTACCGGTTCAGCGGGAGCAAGTGGTCCATTTCCCCGATGGTGACATGAGGGCCGTCGAGGTCTACGAGGCGGTCGAGATCGACGCGCCTTTCGATTCCGAGAAGTTCGTCGTACCCTAACATGCCCAACTTTCCCATCCAGACCGCTCGGCTTCTGCTTCGTCCCGTCCGTCAGGAAGACGAAGACGGTATGCACCGGCTCTGGAACGACCCGCTGGTACGCCGTTACCTCTGGGATCGACGACCGGTGCCGCGCGAGGTGGTCGTCCAGCACATCGAGCGCAGCCAACGCAACTTCAAAGAGCACGGCTTCGGGCACTTCACGCTCTCCCCCACCGAGGCGCCGATGAGGACCATCGGGTTCGTGGGACTGGTGCCCCGGGAAAAGCTGGGTTTGGTCGAGCTCTACTACGGTCTGCTTCCCTCGTATTGGGGAAAAGGACTAGCCACCGAGGCGGCCCGGGCGGTCCTCCAGTTCGGGTTCGAGGAGATCGGACTACCGGAGATCGTCGCCGGCTCCGATCAGCCCAACACGGCCTCGTTCCGCGTCATGGAGCGGCTCGGCATGACGTTCGCCGGGGAGAGGCGCGCCGGAAAGCTGCCCGTGAGGTACTACCGCATTCGCCGCGAGGCGTTCGCGACCACCGCGATTCGATAGAGGTCTACCGACATGTACTACAT
>JBOGJF010000756.1:0-3765 GCA_050747785.1 Vicinamibacteria bacterium | reverse complement strand
TCTCCAATCTGTGAGTTGAGGTTGTCACCCCACGCCCAGACTTTTTGGTCGGAGGTCACCGCGAGGGAGTGGTTTCGCCCGGCGCCGATGGCGATGACGTTCGTTAGACCCGAGACCTGGACGGCGCTCGTCCTCTGGACGGTCGTCCCATCGCCAAGTTGCCCGTCCGTATTGAGGCCGAAGCTCCAGACCGTTCGATCCGATTTGAGCGCGAGCGAATGTTGAGCGCCTGCGGTGATGGCGACGACGTTCGTGAGGACCGAGACGGAGACCGGCGTGTTCCGATCGACGGTCGATCCATCACCGAGCTGACCCGTCCCACCGTCCCCCCAGCTGTGTCCTTGCGGCAACGGTGCGTGAGAACGGCGAGGAGCGAAGTCGGGAGGTTTAAGCTTTGAGGGGTAGCTCCGTATCGCCGGCAGAGAAAGAGGGGAAAAAGCACTGGACAAACCGCTGCCGACTGTGTAGTCTCATCCTGGGAGGAAAGCAGTGACCCAGGCACGAAGCTCGGCGCTCGACACCCGGGTCCATCGACCCAGCTTCTGCGGCACGCCCGTGACCGACGACGAATGGAGCGTGCTGGTCGAGATCATCGACTCATGCGGATTGTCCCGGCACGAACTGGCGCGGACGATCTGCGAGGCGCTGGGGTGGGTTCGACCGAACGGTCGACTGAAGACGCGCGAATGCTACGAGTACCTGGAGGTTCTCGAAGCAAAGGGCATGGTGAAGTTGCCCTGCCGACGCGAGCAGCGACCACGAGGACCCACAAGCATCAACTACACGGAAGCGGGGCGCGAGCGGCCGCGACGCGAAGGCAAGCTTGCGGATGTCGCCCCGGTGACACTGGGGTTGGTCGCGAACGCGGAGGAGCGAGCTCTGTGGAGGGAGCTGGTCGAGCGTTACCACTACCTGGGCCACAAGGTAGCCTTTGGCGCGCACCTGCGGTACCTGGTGTGGATCTCGAGGCCACGGCGCGAGCTGTGTGGATGCATGCAGGTCTCTTCGGCGGCCCGGTGGCTTCAGGCGCGGGACGGCTTCATCGGTTGGGATGACGGGAGTCGTCAGAAGAACCTTCCCCGGGTAGTCAACAACAGCCGGTTTCTCATCCAGCCGTGGCTTTCGATCCAGGGACTCGCGAGCCACGTGCTGTCGTTGGCGGCGCGGGTGGTAGTCGATGACTGGGAGGAAGCCTACAGGGTTAGGCCAGTGCTGCTCGAGACGTTTGTCGAACGGGAGCGGTACGAGGGGACGTGCTATCGGGCGGCCAACTGGGTCGAGGTGGGCCCGACTTCGGGTCGGGGGCGTATGGACCGCCACAACAAGGCAGATGAGCCGGTGAAGACGTGCTTGGTCTTGCCGCTCGTTCGAGACTTTCGCCGGAAGCTAGGCGTTTCGCGATGAAACTCGAGGCGGCCGAGCTGCTGCGCCTTGAAGAACGCCTGGCGAAGGGAGAGCTTCCTGTGGAAGCGCAGCCGGTGCTGCTCGAGACGGTGCGCCACGTGCTGCGATGTCGCTATCGTCGAGACGCGAGCATGGCTACTACGGAGCGTCGCAGGAAACGGAGAAACTCGACAGAGAAAAAGAAAGGCCACGGGCGCAACGGAGCCGACGACTACCCTTCCGCCGAGCACGTGTCGGTCGCGCATCCGCAGCTGAAGACGGGCGACCCGTGCCCCGAGCCGCTGTGCTGCGGAAGGCTCTACGACACCCACGCCACGAACAAGGACGTGGAGCTGAAGGCTCAGCCGCCCATACAGGCGACGGTCTTCGAGCGCCAGGTGTTGCGGTGCGCCAGCTGCCAGAAAACGTTTACCGCCCCACTGCCGCCTCAGGCCCATGGCTCCAAGTACCATCCGAGGGTGGATGCGGTCCTTTCGGTGATGCGCTATGCGCTCGGCATGCCCCATCATCGCCTCGCACAGTGGCAGACGTGGGCGGGTGTTCCACTATCGGCCTCGACACAGTTCGAGCGAGTGGAGGCGATGGCCAACGCCGTGTTCCCGGTTTTCCGCCACATGGAAACAATAGCTGCCAACCGGCCGCTGCTCCAAAGCGACGACACCGGAGCCCGGATCCTCACGCTTGTGGCGGAGAACAAGACCCGGGCGCCGGACGAGCGCACCGGCATCTTCACGACAGGTATCGTCGCCCGCGGCTTCGATGGCGCCATTCCCGCGATCGTGCTCTACGCGAGCGGGCGGCAGCATGCAGGCGAGAACGTCGACCGACTTCTGAGCAAGCGCAGCGAAGATAGTGGCAACGTCATCCACATGGCCGACGCCTCCTCGATGGCGCCGAGCTCTTCTCGCCGGATTACCGCCAACTGCATCGCTCACGCGCGCCGTTATTTTATGGAAGCCTACGCGGCGTTCCCCGAGCACTGCGAGCGAGTGCTCGAGGATATCGCGACCATCTACCAGCACGACGATAAGACGCGCGCAATGGAGCCCCATCAGCGGCTTGCCTATCACCAGCAGCATAGCCGGCCGGTGATGGAATCCCTCTACGACTGGATCGAACAGCAGTTCCGCGAGCGAGTGGTGGAACCCAACAGCCGTCTCGGAAAAGCGTTTTCATATGTGAAGAACCACTGGCAGGGCCTCACCAGATTCTTCCAGGTTGCAGGCGTCCCGTTAGACAACAACGAAACCGAGCGCGAGCTAAAGCCCTCTCAGCGGCATCGCAAGAACTCTCTCTTCTTCAAGACCGAGGCGGGCGCCGACGTTGCCGATGTGCTGCTGAGTATGATCCGAACTTGCGTAGCCAACTCCGTCGACCCGGTCCACTATCTGACCACCATTGCCACCCACGCCAAACATGCACGGCTCTCGCCCGAGCCGTGGCTGCCCTGGACCTACCAGCAAACTCTCCAAAGGCTCAACTGACTCGCCGCCACGGCTCCGCCATCCCCGCTTGAAGCGGAAACCCGTTGTAAATGAGCACCGCCAACTGCTCGGCGGGTAGAGCTTCGACGACACCTGTCGTGCGACGCGGCCACCACTGTAGGCGCCCTTTCGAGAAGCGCTTCTGGCATAACCAAAATCCCTGGCCGTCGTAGACCAACAGTTTCAGAGCTGTTCCTGCGCGATTGCGGAACACGAAGAGCGTCCCGAGAAATGGATCTACTTGAAACTGCTGCCGGCATACGCAGGCTAGAGAATCAATCCCTTTGCGGAAATCGACGGGCTCGTAGGCGACGAGCACCTTGAGCTGGGGAACGATCTGGATCACGTTCGGGAGCTGTCCGCGATCGCGCCGAGCACGAACCGACACACCGCGTCGATCAACCCTCCCTCAGAGTTCCGCAACGTGACCACGCTGAGCGTCCCGTAGGCGCTCTCCAAAGTGAGGCGACATCCTGTGGGTACTTGCTCAAACTCGCGCACCATCGGCGGAGACATCATCGCTCTTCCAACGCCGAGCGGCGGCAGCTCGATGAATCCGTTTCGACCTGTCGCCAATGTCGTGATCTGCCCCGGTGCGGTTCCTCTGCTCTGCCGCACGAATCGCCCCTCGGCTTGCCTACGCCGCCCTCTCGTAACCGCGCCACTCGGATTCGCGCTGCCAGCCTCCCGCACTCGCTTGAATCGCGTGGCATTCAGTCGAAGATGGCTGCAGATGGTGCTTGGCGAATGGCGGTCGAGCAAACTCACCGCCGCCTTCCACAACTCGTCCGGAATCCGCCGTCCGTGAGGCTTCGCACGCCAGGTTTCGAACTGCTCCAGGACCTCTTCGAGTTCGGGCTTCTTCGAGCGCATTGAT
>JBOGJF010000755.1:0-5452 GCA_050747785.1 Vicinamibacteria bacterium | reverse complement strand
GTGACGAGGCGAGTCCGCGTATTGCGGCCATGGGTCACCGAGTTCTCCCAGGAGCTGTACTCGGGGCTGATCCGCTCGAGCTCGGGGATCCTCGCCTGCAGCAAAACCGCGTCTTCCTCGACCAACGAGATGGGGCGTCCTTTGGGAAGGCCCTCGTAGGGGATCGAGGTCTGCCCCCCGAAGACCATCACGATGCCCTCGCCCAGCCCTCTCTGGGCGGCCATGAGCTGACGGCGCATCCCTTCACCGAAGGAGAGCATCATGACGATGGAGAGAGTGCCCCAGACGATGGCGGCGGTTGTTAGGTACATCCGCCGGCGGTTGACCTTCCACTCCCGCCGATAGAGCTTGATGACCTCGAGCGTTCGAGCGCTCATTTCTTCAGCGCCACGACGGGATTGACGTCACTCGCTCGCCGGGCGGGGCCGTATCCCGCCAGGGCACCCACGACGCCGAGGAGCGAAACGGTGATGAGGGCGACCAGGGGCGAGATGGTCGGGGCACCGATGTAGTCCCCCAGATCGAGCCGGGACACGGAGACGACGATGACCCACGAGATGAGAAAACCGAGCAATCCTCCGGTGCCGGTGACGAGGAGTGTCTCGAGCAGAATCTGACTCCGAATGAACCGCTTCTTGGCGCCAAGAGCCATCTTGATTCCGATTTCTCGCGTTCTCTCCTCGACCACGGCGTTCATGATGTTCGAAACGCCGATCGCACCCACCACGAGCGTGAAGGCACCCACGACACCCACGAACACATTGAACCCGCCGACGAACAAGCCGAAGAAGCGATCGAGCTCCGTCGTATCCCACACTTTCAATGCCTCGCGGTCGGTGGGATCGAAACGATGCCGTCGCCCCAGGATCCGGTAGAGATCCTTGATCGCCTCGGGATTGAGCTCCGGCGTTCTTGCCTGGAAGATGAGGTACTGTACCGCGGTGGCCGAGAAGAGAGTCGCGAAGGTGGTGGCGGGGATGTGAATCTTTTCGCTGTCTCGGCCGCTGTAGTCGGAGTCTTGGGCCTTGTGCTTCATGACCCCGATCACGGTGAATGGTGTTCCCGACAGCAAGACCTGCTCGCCGACGGCCGGCGCGTCTCCGAAGAGATCTGTCTTGACCTTGTCGCCCAGGAAAACGACTCTACGGCGGTAGCGAACGTCGAGGGCATCGAGGAATCGACCCCCCGGCTCCGGGATCAAATTCCGCATGTCGCCAAACTCCGGCAAGACCCCAGAGACCTTGATGCTGACGCGATTGTCTCCGCGAGCGAGCGGAACTCCTTCCTTCTCGTACTCCAGCGAGATGGCAGCCAGTCGTTTCGTCTGGCGGCGAATGAGCTCGGCGTCTTCCTCGTGCAAGGTGATGCTCCTGCCGCGGTTGAAACCCTCGAAGGGGCGGGACGTGATGCCCGGGAAAACGATGACGATGCCATTGCCCAAACCGTGGAAGGTCTTGCTCATCTGGTCTCCCAAGCCGGTGCCGAAGCCAAGGAGCAGGACGATGGACACCGTGCCCCACACGATCCCGAGAATGGTAAGGGCGCTCCGAAGCTTCTGCGCCCGGAGATCCTTCCAGAACTGGCTCAGAAACATGCCCCAATACATGACGGCCGCAGGCTAGATAATGGATTTTGGTGGTCGTTCCACCACGAGGCTCTTTTCGGTGAGACCGGAGAGGACTTCCAGATTGATGCCGTCGGATAACCCGACCTCGATCTCCCGGGTGACGATGTCACCGTTCGTCTCGAGCACCTCTACCGTCGCTCCCTCGGGCGTGAAGTGAACGAGCCTTTCCGGAAGGCTCAAGACCTTGTCTTTTTCCTCCAAGACGACTTCGGCATTGGCCGAGTAACCGGCGCGGATCACAACGTCTCCGGGGTCCGTGATCTCGACTTCCACGTCGAAGACCGTCGCCTTGTCTTCCTTCTTAGCCTTGGGTGAGATCTTGGTGAGCCGGCCCGCAATAGGACGATCGGGAAGGGCGCCGATCTTGATCGTGACCGGCATTCCTTCCGAGATCTTGCCGACATCGATCTCGTCCACCGTGCCCCGGAAGAGCAGCGTGCCCATGTCGGCGAGGCTCAGGAGCTTGGTCCCCGCTTGGTAGGAAGTGAGAGGTACAAGCGGATCGCCGTCGTTGACCAACCGCTCCAGCACGGTACCCGAGATCGGAGACTTGATGGTGGTCTCCACGTCCCGATCGGCCACTCGTGCTCGTCCCTTATCGATGAGGTCGAGTTTTTCCTGCGCCAAGTTGAGGCGCACCTGAGCGTTTTGGTAGGCTCTCTCGGCTTGATCGAAGTCCCGAGCCGATATGACACCTTGCTCCTTGAGCTCGACGCTGCGATCGTAGCTGGCCTCCGTCTCCCGGAGCTCCACCTGGGCCAGCTCGGCACCCCGTTTCGCTTCCGCGTATTCGAGTGGCGTGGGATCGGGCTCGATCTCGAGGAGCGGCTGCCCGCGCTCGACGCGATCTCCCACATCCACGAAGCACTTTCGGACGATCCCGGAGACTTTCGACTTCACCTCGATCTCATGGAGCGGCTCGATTTGCCCGATGGCGACCGCCTTGACGGTGATGGTCCCTATGACCGGTTGGACGGTTTCGATGCCGTCCTCGCTCTCCTTGCTCGCTCCCAGAGCGAAGTAGACGCCGGCGCCGAGTCCCCCGAGGACCACGATCCAGATGAGCCTTTTCATGCCGCTTCCCTCCCCGCCGAGCCCAGAGCCCGCCCTCACTCAGCAATACGAAACAGGGGCTGGGAAAGTTACAGGGGATCGCGACCCATTCCCCGGGTGTCCCCGAGCATTCTGGATTCTCGACAGAAATCTTGCGCGGGCAAGGTTTCGGCCCAATCTATCGACGCGTCTCGGCAAGAACGCCGGTCGAGCGGCGTCCGCTCGCCATAGGTTCGACCGGCCTAGTCCGTTTCCACCCACTCCGGATCGTAATAGACAGGTGTCTCGTCGTCATGAGGGTTCACGGGCTCGGTCCGGTGCTCCCAGACTTTGTCGCACTCGGCGCAGGAGTATCGCTCGTAGGGGCTGTCCAGAGTGGTCACTCGGCTGGCGTCAGCATCAGGATGGCACGGGGTCATGGCTCTGCCCTCCCTTTTCGGCCGGATCATAGATCAAAGCAGCCCGTGTCAGGGCATCCCGGGCCGGATGCCGCGCAAATCGGGTACGCCGAGCGCGGCCTGCACTACGGACGCGAGGTCGAGGGTCTCGGGATCGACGGGCGGGGGATCGCCCAGGAGCCTGCGCGCCTCGCGCGTCGCGTTGCGTAGAGCCCCGCTGGGATCGCTGAGCTGCGCGGTGAAGCTGGTCTCGTCCTCGGCGCCGGCACGAACGGCGGTGAAGACGCGCAGCGCTCGCTCGCGCTCGCCCTCCCGCGCGAGCATGAGCGCGATGGTTCCGCACACCACGTCCACGGCGACGTACTCCACGCCGGTGGAGTAGTGGAGCGACTCCTCGAGCAGCGCGCGCCCACGGGCGTGATCACCGGCGGCGACGGTCACGCTGCACAGACCGGTGAGCGCGATGCAGCGCGGCCACATGGCGCTCCGGGCTTGTGCGAGCGCGACCGCTTCGGCGAATTGCGCGCGCGAAGCGGCGAGATCGCCGCGCCTGAGATTCACGAACGCGCTCGTGCTGAGCGCAAACGCAGCGCCCTCGTCGTTGCGTTGGCGGCGCGAGATCAGGATGGCCTCGTCCGCTGCCCGCCGCGCGTCGTCGAGCGCGCCCGCCATGACGTGCGTATAGACGATCATACAGCGCGCCCAGCCCTCGATCCACGTGTGACCTCCCTCGCTCGCGAGCTCCACGGCATGGGCGAGAACCGCGAGCGCGCTAGCCGGGTCCTGGAGGCCGGCTATCATCCCGCGTGCTGTGACGATGCCCGTGAGGAAGTCGCGATCGCCGAGGGCCTCGAGCGCGGTCGCGGCGCTTGCGAGGAGCGGCTCGGCGGTCTCGTCCCACGCGGCGGCGCGGCTCCACGCCCACATGCCGTCTGCGATCGCCGCCCGGAGCGAGTCTCGCGATCGGGGGAGGCTGGAGATGATCTCCCGCATGGCGAGCGCCTCGGCTGTTTGCGCGCTGCTCTGCAGCGAGAAGACGACGTGGATGTACAGGCGCCAGGCGAGCTCCGCGTCGCCGTCGGGCCCCGCGGCAAAGCGTAGCGCCGGTCGCGCGCCGGCAATCTCCAGCGCGATGCGCTCCTGCGCCGCTTGCCTCCGGTCCGCCTTGAGGAGATCCTTGTGCTCGCGGGCGAGGTAGCCCTCCAACCACTCCGCTTGGCGCAGGCTCGCCGCGCGCTCCTCTCCGCTGTCGGCGGCGCGCTCGCGCGCCATCTGGCGCACGGTCTCGAGCATATGGAAGCGCGCCTCGCCGCGCGTCTCGGTGCGCACGAGCAGGTTCTTCTCCACGAGCGACGTCAGCCCGTCGAGCGTTTCGACGCCCGCGTCGGCCACCACGGCCTCGGCCGCCTCTTCCGAGAAGCTGTCACCGAACACGCCGAGGCGCCGGAACAAGACCTGCTCCTCGGGACGCAACAGATCGACGCTCCAGTCGATCGTCGCACGCAGGCCTTGGTGGCGCTCCGGCAAATCACGCTTACCGCCGCTCAAGAGAGACAGCGATTGGTCCAGACGCGGAAGCATCGCCTGCGGCGACAATACGCGCACGCGCGCGGCCGCCAGCTCGATCGCGAGCGGCAGAGCGTCGAGGCGGCGCAACAGCTCGGCGACCGCGGCGCGGTTTTCATCGTCGATGCGGAAGTCGGGGCGGACCTCGCGGGCGCGCTCCTCGAAGAGCGCCATGGCAGGCGTTCGCTCGCCGCCCATGTTGGAGGGCTCGTGCGGCAGCGGCGGAACGGGGAACTCCCGCTCGCCACGGATGCGGAGCGCCTCGCGACTCGTCACGAGCACCTTGAGATGCGGGCAGGCGTCGAGCAGCCGCGGCACCACGGCGGCGGCCTCGATGACGTGCTCGAAATTGTCGAGCACGAGCAGCGCACGACGCGAGCGCAAGAACCCGAGTAGCAGCCTTTCGGGATCGCTTCCCGAGGGCGGCGACGGGATCTCGAGCGTCGAGACGATCACCGGCACGACGTCGCGCACATCGCGAAGACCCGCGAGCGCTACGTAGAAAATGCCGTCGGGAAACGAGGCGCCGAGCGTATTGGCGACGTGCACACCGAGCCGGGACTTGCCGCTCCCGCCGGGTCCAGTCAGCGTGACCAGCCCGACGTCGGCGCGCTGGAGGAGATCCGTGATCTCGGCGAGTGGCCCCGTACGCCCGATGAGCTCGTCGCGCTCGATCGGCGCGAGCCACTGCGGCGGGGCGTCGCTCTCGACGGTCGTATCGGCGTCTTCGGTGAGGGCGGCTGCGGTGAAGCGCTCGGTGAGCATGAGCGCGAGGTCGTTCTCGACGAGCTCCTGCAACTCCTCGGCG
>JBOGJF010000754.1:0-2939 GCA_050747785.1 Vicinamibacteria bacterium | reverse complement strand
GCCTATCACTGCCGAGCGACCTTGCTCTCATCAACCACGTTTCACTGACGTCCGAAGGCTCCGGCCGGGTCGGGCATTCGTTCGAAGCGAATCCGGTCGACCGCGAGGAACGGATCGGTGGACGTTTCGTCCCCGGTGGCAAACTCCAGCAAATTGATCCGGCGCCACCATAGGGCAGGGGCAAGGACCTCATACGCCTTCATGCCGTGCTCAGGAAGAAAGCCTCCCAGGCGGGCCCCGTTCAGCCAGACCTCGATCCAACGCGGCTCCGTCCCCGAAGGTGTGACACATTCGATCCAGATGCGGAGCGTTTCCGGTCGGTCGGTTGGTACGAAAACCCCGGCCCGCTCGGAGACCGCCACCCGCACTTCGCGACGACGATCCTCCCAATCGGTCACCGTGCTCCAACCGTTTCCCACGAAAGGTGGATCGCTCATGCCCAGATCGATGACCCCGCCCATATTGTTGTGCCAATGAAAAAGGTACTTGCCCACCAAGAGGTCGTATTGCGTCTTCGGCCGGTTGTACCGTAAGGCAAAGGCCCAATTGGCTGGGAAAGAGAATGGATACCCGACTCCGTCGAAGAAATCCTCGAGCATCCCACCCGCCGCCGTTTCCCACGAGATCGTGTCGTCCACTGGTAGGCGGCCACTCCGGTATTGCTCCATGAAGAGCAGGTTCATCGCGACCAGAGCGAACAAGAAGAGTCCGAGCACAGCCCCCGGACGCCGGCGGATGAAGCCCATCGTCCCCTGCATCGCAACGGCGAGCCCGAGAGCGAAGATGGGGAGCGCGGAGTCGAACCGCCGCGCGCCGAATGAACCACCCGCCCACCAGTCGGAGACGCTAGCATTGACGTAAGTGAGACCCGCCAGAAGAATCGCCAATGGAATTCCGACGCGGGGCTCGCGCCGCAGGAAGAAAAGAAACCCGACGGCAGCCAGTACCAGGACCGGGCTCCAAGAGAAGAGACCGTGGCGCGACGAGAACAAGACCTCTTGCAGAAACGGATGAGTCCATCGCATGTAGTCCTCGCCGATAGGCACGCCTAGGTAGTAGCGGTCGAAGAGGATCTTCCAAGTCACGATCTGTGGGGCGAAGGCAACAAGGAACGCTCCGGCTAGCGCCCCCGACTTGCGGACCGCCGGCCACACGCGCTCGAGCGCCATCCCGGCAAGGGTCCACAGGGGAAGAAACCCGAGAATGGCATTCTGCCACCTCACGCAGGCGGCCGCTCCGAGAATCAACCCCAGAACGCCAAAATCTTTCGCGGTCTTCGGTCCGCGAACCCATCGCGCGATGAATACGGTCGCCAAGAGAAAGCTGGGCGCTTGGGTGTAGATGGGTTGATAGCCCATGTACCAGAAGAGGAAGCTGCCCATGACGGTCCCGATCGAAGCGGCGAACGCGATTCCCGGTGAGAACCACCGGCCGAGCAGCCGGTCGAGCACGGGCAACCCGAGCCAGCCCATGAGCAGCCCACCGAATGCCGCGGCGTGCAGATAGGGATCGGTGAAGCCGTCGTACGGGGTCAGAACGCCGTGCAGGTTGCGCAGCCACGCACCCACGTGCCCGAGAAGCACGAACGGTATCCACAGGAGACCCGCTCCGATGGGAAACGTGTTGCGCGGCAGCCCGGTCTCCGGAACCGGCTGGGAGCCGCGAAACTCGGCGACTCCGAGGCCGCGGTACTCGTTACCGAGATCGAGATCGCGATCGAAGGCCAAAGAGCGTGTGTACGCGTAGTACCACATCGCGTCTCCGCGAAGCCGATAGGCGCGCAAGTGGACGAGCGGCAAAGAGAGGAGCAGGATGGCGACGTATCCATACCATGGTGGGCTCATACCTCCGCCCAAGCGATACGTGAGAGCCAGGAGCGCGAGCGAGGCCGCGACCCGGAGGCCGACCCCCTCCGGGCTCACCTGACCCATGACGGAGAACCCGCCGCTCGAGACAATGAGAATCAAATCCAGAGCCAGCAGGCCGAACGCCGCGCCGATCGCTCGTCTCATGCGCTATCTGGTTACTTCAATCGCGGTCGCAATACAAGCCGTCTTTGCTCGGTCTTTGCTCGGTCTTTGCTCGTTTGGGCGGGTTCATCCTAGACTGACCCCCAGCATGTCGCGCGCCTGGTTGATCGGCCGACTGATAGCCATCGTCCTCTGCATAGTTGGCGCGCTCTGGACTGCCTCCCGGCTCTCGCCCGTTGAGACGGTCCCGGCCATCGATTCCCCGTTCGAGACAACGGGCAGTACCAGCGGCTTTCGATCGCCCAACCAGTACCTCTATCGAATGCAGGGCTTCTTTCGGCCCACTCTCGAGTCCAACCGGAAGAGCTTTTCCGGTCGATCCGGACCCGTCGAGGGCTTTGGTGCAGGGGAAGCCTATCCACAGATTTGGCTGCGGGACAGCGCCACTCTGATACCCGCGTCACGGTTTTACTACGCGGCCGAGCAACTCACGAGCTGGCTCGAAGAGCATCTCTCCCATCAGCGACCCGACGGCCAGCTCTACGATTGGATTGCTGCCGGACCGGCATCTCACTTCGTCACCCATGCGCCGCGCGCGAAGGAGGTTTTCGGATCCGGAGAGCACGTTCTCTCCGCCGACAAGAACACCGTCGAGGCCGATCAGGAAACGAGCGCCGTCATCGCCGCGTACGAGATTCATCTGGCCCTCGGCGATCGGACTTGGCTCGGTAAGGAGATCGAGGGCAGTCGTCTGGTCGATCGTCTCGCCGCCGGGCTCGAGTATCTCGTTCGCGAGCGCATCGATCCACAATCCAGCCTGGTCAGTAGTGGCTTCAGCGCCGACTGGGGCGACGTGAGCCCCGTTTACCCGGACGCGCGCGCCCTTTACATGGATGAAAAAACACCGCGGGTCGTGGCTCTCTATACCAACTGCCTGTTCTACGAGGCATCGCTCCGACTAGCCGAAAT
>JBOGJF010000753.1:0-3155 GCA_050747785.1 Vicinamibacteria bacterium | reverse complement strand
GTTCGTCCGTGGGTCGCGCCGGCACCGGGCCCGCCGAACGGCGCCAGGCCCAGGTGGCGCGGATGGCCAGTCTCACCTACGAAGACATCCTCGCGCGAAAGGTCGCGTTCGGAACGGCGGCCGGGGTGATCGACCGCCTGAAGCAGCTGCGTGAGCAGCTCGGTATCGATGGCATCGTCACCGAGCTGAACCCCGGCGGCCTGATCCCGCTCGAGCTGGAGCGACGCAGCCTCCAGCTCCTGACGCGCGACGTTATCCCTGCGTTGAAATAGCGCTTTCCCATAGGAGGTCTCGATGCCTGGAGCGGTCGGATTCATCGGGCTCGGCAACATGGGCGGACCCATGGCGTTGAACCTGGCCAAGCACGGGTTCGCGCTGGTCGTTCACGACATCGACCGGACCAAGGTCGAGCCACTACGTGAGCGCGGCGCCAAAGTCGCCGGCTCACCGGACGAGGTGGCCGCGGCCGCCGAGCGCACGATCGTGATGGTCGAGACCACCGCGCAGGCCGAGGCGGTCATCGCCGGCGAGCGCGGCGTCATCCGGAGCGCCAAGCCCGGCCACGTCGTGATCTGCATGAGCACGATCGACCCCTTCGCCGCCAAGCGCCTGGGCAATCAGCTCGGCGCCCGGGGGATCGCGATGCTCGACGCCCCGGTCAGCGGCGGCACCGTGCGAGCGAAGTCCGGCGAGCTGTCGATCATCGCCGGCGGCCCCGACGAGACCTTCGACGCGTGCGGCGACCTCTTCAAGGCGATGGGCGCGAACATCTTCCACGTCGGCGTCCTCGGCCAAGGCCTCGCGATGAAGCTCGTCAACAACATGCTGGGCCAGGTGGCCCGGGTGTCCATCGCCGAGGCCCTGATCCTCGGCGTGAAGGCCGGCCTCGACCCGCACACCATCTACGACGTGGTCCGCGTGAGCACCGGCACCAGCCACGCCTTCGAGACCGGCGTGCCGAGGATCCTCGCCCGCGACTTCACCCCGGGCGGCACCGTCGACATCACCTTCAAGGACCAGGAGCTGGAGACCGCCTTCGCCAAGCAGCTCGGCGTCCCCCTCCTCCTCGCCAACGTCACCCAGCAGCTCTACCAGATGGCCCGCGCCGCCGGCCAGAACAAGGAAGACGGCCTCTCGGTGATCAAGGTCCTGGAAAAGCTCGCCGGCGTCCAGGTGGGTGGCGCCCCGAAGGGAACGTGAGGCGCAGCGCCGGGGTCGACGATGGAGTAGGATTTCAGCCATGAGGGTGGCGACCGGAAGAGTCATCGACGGCAAGGTCATCATCGACGGTGAACCGCTCGCCGAGGGTTCGGTCGTAACGGTGGTCGCCCGCGACGAGGACGAAGCGTTCGTTGTCTCGCAGGAGGAAGAACAAGCTCTCCTCGCCGCCATCGCCCAAGTCGAACGTGGCGAGGTCCTCTCCTGGGAAGCGCTTCATGAGCGGCTGCGTCGCTTCGGGTGAAGCGCCCTCTTCAGATCAAGATCTCCAACGCCGCCGCCGCACAGATCGAGACCGTGGCTGCTTGGTGGGCCGAGAACCGACGTTCCGCACCGGGCGCGGTCCATGAAGACCTCGATCGCGTTCTCAATCCCCTTGCGCTCGAACCCGGAATCGGGACACCAGCCCGTGCGACGACATTGCGCGGCGTGCGTCGCGTAACACTCTTGCGCGTTCGCTACCATCTCTACTATCGCGTGACGGATGACTCCCTCGAAGTTCTCGCGTTCTGGCACACCAGCCGAGGGCATCAGCCCGATCTATGAACATCGTCTACAGCGAGAACCGACCGCTTGACCTCGACGAAGTGATCCGCCTCTACCGAGCCAATCATTGGTCGTCCGCCGAGAAGCCGCGAGAGCTCCAGCAAGCCCTGGCAAACTCGCACTGTGTCGTCACCGCGTGGGACGGCCCACAGCTCGTCGGTCTCGGCAACGCGCTCTCGGACGGGGCGCTGGTCGTGTACTACCCACATCTGCTCGTGCTACCGGCGTACCAAGGGAAAGGTATCGGCCGCGAAATCGTTCGGCGCCTGACTGCCCGCTACGCCGGGCTCCACCAGCACATCCTCGTGGCAGACGGCGGCGCCATCGAGTTCTACAAGAAATGCGGCTTCGAGCGCGCCGGCCGCACCGAGCCAATGTGGATTTACTCCGGCGGCGAGCATTGACTGAATCACATCCACGGGTCCACCTCGGGCGGCGATATCTCTGCGAATGAGAGCCGACCTCAGGCACGCACTGACAATGCTGACGTTCGGCAAACATCCCGTTATCGAGCTGACACGGGACGTGTATGAGCAGATCAAGAAAGCCCGCGACGCGCTGTCCAAAGGACTGGCTCTCGAAGAGCGCTACGAGATTCTTGTATCGAGTTACTCCGACCTCGAGACGGAGATCCTGAATCAAGCCGTGCACTCGATGCTCCGTCGCCCACTCGGTTACGAGGATCTTTTCATCAGGCGACTCGCTTTCAACCAGCGCCTTCTCTGCCTCTTCACTGCCGCCGAGCTCTGTCTAGACACGCTGCCGCCCGATGTTGCAGCGATCACCAAGACCGGCAAAGACGCAGCGCAGGTGCGCGCACTACGCCGGAAGGAGCGTGCGGCGAACGACGGGTTCTGGTTCATGGAAGCGTTGCGAAACCATGCGCAACACCGCGGTCTCCCCGTGCATTGGGTAGAGGTGAATCACAGCACGACTGGAAGTGACCAGACGAGGGAACTCGTTTACTCAGTGACTCTCGCATCCGCAAGAGATCTTCTGTCGGCCGACAAGAGGTTCTTCAACGAGCTTCTGAAACGGATGCCGGAGAAGATCGATCTTCAGATCTTCAGATGGCAGCGAAGATCTACGTTGAGGGCATCAGCAGAATACATGCCGCGGGGCGTGCCCTGGTCGAACGGACATTGACCGACTCCCGTTCCACCATCGAGTGTGCGATGGCTTCCTATCGTAAGGAGTTTTCTGGAAAGCCGATCGGCCTCTACGCAGTACAGTTCCGAGACGATGAGATAGTTGAGAAGGTCCCAGTGTTCCTGGACTGGGATGACATACGGGTCAGACTAGCGGTGTACCGCCCCTGATTCCGTGGACACCGGGTTGATAGTAACCGCACGGATCGGTCGCGGCGGGGGAGAGGGAGATAGCACCCCGCA
>JBOGJF010000752.1:0-1898 GCA_050747785.1 Vicinamibacteria bacterium | reverse complement strand
TGGGAAAAAGCATGGTCACGCGCGTCGCTTGCTGGGCGACGACCGATAGGAAGCCATAGGGCTTGGTGGCGGGCCGGGCGACCAGGCGGGCGGCGACGTCGAGCTGGAACATCAGGGTCAGATCGATCAGATGCTGACGATGGGAGAGCAGCTTGAGAAGGATGGGAGAGGCCACCGAAAAAGGAAGGTTGCCGACCACGCGGATTCGATTGAGACTTCGCTCGTGCAAGAACCGCTCGAAGTCGAGGGCGAGGAAGTCGGCGTAGACCGGCTCCACATGGGCCGCGCCACTTTCCTCGATGGCGCTCTCCAATCGCGTGAACAAGAGCCGGTCCGTTTCGACGGCGACGATGCGGCTCGTGTTTCGGGCCGCCAGAGGAAGCGTCAGCTCTCCGCCTCCGGCGCCGATCTCGATGAGCGTTTGGCCGGATTGGGGACCGATGGCGGTGACGACGCGTCTCAAGATCTCCTGGTCCCGAAGGAAGCTCTGGCCGCGCGCGCGTCGGGGGTGGAAGGCGCGGCTCGAGGGAGTAGCTCCTGTCATTTCAGGAGGATAGCACTTCTGCCGGTCTCGGGCTGGCTTGACTTCAATGGGGCTGTTTGCTAGCTTGAAACGATCTGGGCAAGAGCAGCATCCCAGACTACGAGGGGCGATTGACGATGAATGACAAGGTAGCGGCGTTCACCGACAGCACCTGGGAACGAGACGTGCTGAAATCGGACAAACCGGTCGTGATCGACTTCTGGGCCGAGTGGTGCGCCCCTTGCCGGATGATGGCGCCGACCATCGACGCCCTCGCTTCGGAGTACGAGGGCAAGGCCAAGGTCGGGAAGCTCAACGTGGACGAGAACGCGCTGGTCTCGGAGAGATACCAGATTCGGGGCATCCCGACCGTTCTCATCATCAAGAATGGCCAAGTTGCCGAGCAGGTTGTTGGCGTCACTTCCAAGGATAACCTCTCGAAGCTCATCGACAAACATCTCAACTAGCTCACTGGGCCGTTCCAGGGAGAGTTATGAGCGACAAGCGTTCTGAAAAATCTCGGCACGTCCGCGTGTTGATCGTGGGTAGCGGGCCCGCCGGCTACACCGCCGCGTTGTATGCCGCGCGCGCCGATCTCGAGCCGGTCATGCTGGCGGGCTCGGGGGGAGATCCCAAGGTCGGGGTCCCCGGTGGTCAGCTCATGATGACGACCGAGGTCGAGAACTATCCAGGGTTTCCCGAAGGTGTCACCGGTCCGGAAATGATGGATCTCTTCCGCAAGCAGGCGGAGCGTTTCGGAACCGAAGTCATCTACACCGACGCGACCGCTATCGATGCGTCTATGAGGCCCTTTCGTGTCGAGACCGGCGAAGGCTATTTCACTTGCGAGGCGCTCATCGTGGCGACGGGAGCGCGGGCCAACTGGTTGGGTCTCCCGTCCGAAAAGAAGCTCCAGAACCGGGGCGTTTCAGCCTGCGCGACGTGTGACGGGGCTCTTTATCGGAACAAGGACATGGCCGTCGTGGGTGGCGGGGATACCGCGATGGAAGAGGCTCTCTTCCTATCCCGCTACGCGAAAAAGCTCACGGTCATCCACCGACGTGACCTGCTCCGCGCGTCGAAGATCATGCAGGATCGCGCCTTTGCCAACGGGAAGATCGAGTTCCTCTGGAATAGTGAAGTGATCGAAGTCTTGGGAGAGAACGAAGTCACCGGGCTGCGGATCAAGAGCATCAAGACGGGCGACGAGTCGGAGATTTCGGTGGGAGCGCTTTTCGTCGCCATCGGCCACACGCCCAATACGGAGTTCTTGGGCGGTCAGGTGGACCTCGATTCGGTCGGCTACATCAAGGTGAAGCCGGGGAGCACCCGCACGTCCGTCGAAGGCATCTTTGCATGCGGCGACGCCATGGAT
>JBOGJF010000751.1:0-3219 GCA_050747785.1 Vicinamibacteria bacterium | reverse complement strand
TCCTTGGTCGGTCAGGGACCGGCCCCCGGGGCGCGTGCCACGGCCTTCATCGATTCCCCGAATCGGCGTCTGCTGCTCTACGTTTACAACCTTCCCGAGCCACCGCCCGGGCGAACCTACCAGCTCTGGGTCATTGTGGAGGGAACGCCGGTGAGCGTCGGCACGTTCGGCGTCGAGCCCGACGGTAGCACGCGGTTCGACGCGGAGCCCCTCCCCCCGTTCGAGGGTGCCGTGACGGTCGCGGTCACCGTGGAGCCGGAGGGCGGTGTTCCTCAGCCCACGGGTCCCATGGTCCTGATGGGTTCGTGATCCAACTCCTCCGCAAGAAAATCTAGCCACTCGTTCATCCAAAACGGCTCACGCCGCGTAACACCAACCGAGTAAGCCAATCACCGATCGGTGCTGACGAAAGCGGGGAGTCCAATGAACGCGTATGTCAAAGCGAGTGCCTTGGTTTTGTCCATCGTCTCGATAGGTTGCATGGAGACTTCCTATTTAGCAGGAAACGGTCCCTGTGTCATTGCCCTGACTCCGCACCTGGGCGAGACAAGTGAAGATGTCTTGATCGCTCGACTGCAAGAGAAGGCGGTCGGCTCCCACCAGCCGTTGGCGCATCTGGAGCGGCTGGGATGGGCGTTCGTGGCGAAGGCACGCGCGAGCTACGACCCAGGCTATTACAAGCTGGCCGAGCAAACCGCTCTGTGCCTCGAGTCGAAAAAGCCCGATCGCGCCGCGGGTCATGCGGCTCTCCTGCTGCGAGGCCACGTCCTTCATAACCTGCATCGTTTCGCGGAAGCGGAGGTCTTGGCGCGGAATCTCGTGGCGGAGCGCGGGCTCTCGTTCGACTACGGTCTCCTGGGAGACGTCTTGTTGGAGCAAGGAGAGCTCGACGAGGCGATCGCCGCCTACCAGCGGATGATGGATCAGAAACCCAGCCCGCAGGCCTACGCCCGGTCCGCTCACGTTCGTTGGCTCAAGGGTGATTTGGCGGGCGCCATCGAGGCGATGCGCATGGCGGCCGGTGCGAGCGGCGCCGCCGATGCGGAGTCGGCGGCGTGGGCTCAGGCTCGGCTCGCGATGTTGGATCTCCAGGCCGGGGACCTGCCGTTAGCTTCTCGCGTCGTCGCCGATGCGCTGGCGTTGCGACCCGGGTATGCGCCGGCTCTCCTGGTGCGCGGCCGGATCCTGCTGGCGGAGGGGAAAACGACCGAAGCGATCTCCTCGCTCAGAGAGGCGGCAAGGCTGAATCCTCTCCCCGAATATCACTGGTTTCTCCTGGAAGCCCTCGAGGAGAGCGAAGACGTGCTCGAGCACCAAGAAGAAGCACGAGCGGTCGCAGAAGCACTCACCGATCGCGGCGCGCTCGACGATCCCAGAACCTTTGCTTTGTACCTGGCCACCACGGGAAATGACCCCGCCCGCGCGCTCGCTCTCGCCGAAGAAGAGCTCGAAACGCGTGCCGACGTTTTCACGTTGGACGCGCTCGCCTGGGCGCTTCATGCGTCGGGCCGAAACGAGGAGGCCAGCGTCTTTAGCTCCCGCGCGTTGGCGGAGGGCACTCGAGATGCGCGCCTCCTTCTGCACGCTGGCGTGATCGCGGCGGGAGTCGGTGAGAAGGAAGAGGCGGCGCGCCTTCTCGAGGACGCGGGGGCCATCGAGCAAATGCTACTGCCCTCGGAAAGAAAGCGGCTTCATCTCGAACGGATAACACTCAATGACACGGAAAGGAGTCGAACATGAACCGAATCTCAATCACGTGGGTTCTCGTGGTCGCCATCGGGCTCGCGAGCGGACCCTTGTTCGCATCGAGCCATATGGATGCCCCGCTGATCACGCTCGATCCCGCGGCCAACACCACCGACGTCTACGCCTTCCGGAGCGAAAGCAACGGAACGCAGTACGTCACGACCGCGCTGGCCGTCTATCCCTTCGAAGAGCCGGGAATCGGCCCGAACAAATACAACTTCGACGACCAGGTCCTGTATGAGATCCATGTCGCGCTGGGAGACGATGTCGCGATGGGGCGGAGGACGCTAACCTACCAATTCCGCTTCCAAACCGCCTTCCAGAACCCGACGACCGTCCTGCAGTCCTACCTCGGTGTCGTGCAAGACGTCGGGGATGCCAACCAAAACCTCGTTCAGACCTATGAGGTCACCTTGCTGGATCGTCGCCCCGGAATGAGGAGAAGGACGAGGCTGGGTACTGGAGTCGTTCCTCCCAACAACCAGGGACTGGTGACGCCGTTCTACAATCAGGTTGACGACGGGGACAGCCCGGCGAAAGAAGGAGTCGACGACGCCGTGAACCTGGACCCGTACACGGCTCAGAGCATCGCCACGCTCGACGACGGGTATCGCTCGTTCGCCGGGCAGCGGGACGACGGCTTCTACGCCGACATCCAGTCCATTTTCGATCTGGACTTCACGTTCGCGGATCCCAACAAACCCTTCGACAGCCAGGGCGGATACAACGTTCACACGATCGTTCTGGATATTCCTTTGTCCGAGCTGGGCGGAGAGCAACACGTGGTCGGCGTGTACGCGACGACCAGCCGTCGTCGGCTGAACGTCCTGAGAAGAGACGGCGACGCCCCCCGCGGAGGCTTCGTTCAAGTCGGGCGGCAGGGCAATCCTCTCTTTTGCGAAGCCTTCATCGCCATCACCGATAAAGACCGCTACAACCGAACGAGCCCGACGCAGGACGCTCGATTCTTTAGCCAGTATGCGCTCGAGCCGGAGCTGGCCGCGGTGCTCATTCCGCTCTTGGGTCTGCCTACGGACCGGACGACGAACCGGACCGACCTCGCCGGTATCTTCATCCCCGATCTCATCAAGGTGGATCTCTCGACGGGCCCCGCGCGGCTCGCGGGCTCTCCCGACGATGCCGGCTTCTCACGGCTCAGCGTTTTCGGGGGTGATGCGTTGACCAGCACCGTGCAAGCGGGGCTTCCCGGCTTTCCCGCCGGGACGATACCGGGCGGCTGGCCCAACGGGCGCCGCTTCGGCGACGACGTGGTGGACATCGGCGTCACGGCGATCATCAGCGATCTTCGCGGCGATCCCTTGATGATCGCGGGACCAGCAAGCGACCGTGTGGACGGCAATGACATCTCTTACAACAAGGTCTTTCCGTATGCCGCCACGCCGCTAAACGGCCGCAATCATGCGCATCATTGATTGCATCAGTGCCGTGGGGCCCCACCCCCACGGCCTGCGC
>JBOGJF010000750.1:0-3851 GCA_050747785.1 Vicinamibacteria bacterium | reverse complement strand
GTCTCTCGCTTGCGTCGACATCGTCATCAGCTCCACGGGCTCGACTGAACCGATCATCAGCCAGTCGCAGATGAAGAAGATCGTCTCCCGGCGGTCCGGGAGGCCCATCTACATCATCGATATCGCGGTCCCGCGCGACTTCGACCCGGCCATCGGCCGTCTCGACGGAGTCTTCCTCCACAACATCGATGCCATGAACTTGCTGGTCGAAAAGAACCTCGAGGAGCGCCGGGCCGAGATACCGCGGGCCGAGATCATCGTGGAGCAGGAACTGGAGAAGTTCCTGATCTGGCGACGGTCGCTCGCGGCAACGCCCGCGATCAAACAGCTCCGAGAGAGGCTGGAAGAGATCCGCCGTCAGGAAGTCGCACGCTACGGGGGCCGTTTCTGCGAAGAGGACCGCGAGCAGTTGGACCGCTTGACCGAGAGCTTGATGAAGAAGATCTTGCATCCGGCGATGGCCAAGATTCGCGGCTGGAGTGGCGGCGGGCACCTGGGCGCCCTCCGTATCGACACGATCTACGAGCTCCTCGATCTTCCCCGCCGCGACGAAGACGATCCCCCCCACCCTGATGGCGAGGAGGAGTAGATGGTGAGGGCCCTGCGCGTCGGGACCCGGGGGAGCGAGCTCGCGTTGGCGCAGACCCGGGGCGTCGTGGCTTCCCTCCAACGGAAGCATCCCGAAATCGAGATCCAGATCCAGGTCATCCGCACGAAGGGCGACCTGGTCACCGATATCCCGCTCTCCCAAGTGGGCGATCGCGGTCTTTTCATCAAGGAGCTGGAGAACGCCCTGATGGACGGCAGCGTCGACTTCGCGGTCCATAGTATGAAGGACCTTCCCACTGAGCTACCTGCCGGCCTGGTCGTGGCCTCGGTGACGGAACGACTGGATTCGCGAGACGTGCTCGTCACGCGCGAGGCTCGTACGCTCGAGGCACTCCCGCGAAACGCCACCCTGGCGACGGGCAGCCTGCGCCGCCGCTCGCAGGCCCTGGCCTGCTGTCCCGACCTCCAGATCGTCGAGCTGAGGGGCAACATCACGACGAGGCTTCGGAAGTTCCATGAGTCCACTTGGGATGCGATGATTCTCGCGAGTGCCGGGCTCGCCCGACTCGGGGTCACCCAGCACGTCGCGACGCCGATTCCCACCGACCAGATGCTGCCCGCGGTCGGCCAGGGCGCCCTGGGGTTGGAGGCTCGCGCCGACGACGCCGAGGTGTTGGAATGCCTGCGAAGCCTCAATGACGAGGGAGCCACCGCGGAAGTCGAGGCCGAGCGCGCTTTGCTCAGACGGCTCCAAGGGGGCTGCCAGATCCCCATTGGAGCGCGCGGCCGAGTGGGCGAGCACGAGCTGACGCTCGAGGCCTACGTCGGCACGATCGACGGACGCCGCCACCTCCGGCGGAAGGCGGCAGGAACAAGGGAAAAGGCCCGCCAGCTTGGCGAGCGGCTGGCCGAAACGATGCTCGAGGGAGGTGCCAGCGAGATTCTCGCCGAGACACGTTCCGCGGCGAAAGGAATCCTTGGAAACGATGGGCGCTGACTTCGCTTCACTCCGCGGCCGATGCGTGCTAGTGACCCGCCCCCGAGAACAGGTCGCCGAGCTGGCGGAAGGCCTGCGTCGGCGGGGCGCGCAGGTCGTCGAAGCACCCGTCATCCGCATCGAGGGCCCGACCGATCTGGCTCCCATGGACGCGGCCATCCTGCGCTTGCCGGATTTCGACTGGGTCGTCTTTACCAGCGCGAATGGCGTGCGCTCTTTTCTGGAAAGGATGCGAACGTTGGACCGGGTGTTCCCCCGCAGTCGTCCCAAGATCGCCGCCATCGGTTCCGCCACCGCGGCGGTCCTGCGGTCCGAAGGGATCCGAGTGGACCTCCTTCCCGAGCGCTTCGTCGCGGAGGAAGTCTTCGAGGCGTTGAAGCAGGCGGGGCCCCTGCAAGGAAGACGGGTGCTTCTTCCGCGGGCGGATATCGCGCGGGAGGCCCTACCGGAGCTCTTGCGCGCCGCGGGAGCCGAGGTCGAGGTCGTGGTCGCTTATAAGACGGTCACCGCCGCGGAAGAGATTTCCAGGGCTCTCGACCTCGTCCGTGACGGTCGCGTCGATGTCGTGACGTTCACCAGCGGCTCGACGGTGCGGAGTTTCCTGTCCGCGGTTCGCAACAAAGGGGAGTTGCGCGGCAAGTTCGCGTCTGCCAGCATTGGGCCGATCACGAGTCGAGCTCTCCGTGACGCGGGATTCGAGCCCGACATCGAGGCCAGCGTCTACACCGTGGACGGCTTGATCGCCGCCATCGAGCGCTACTTCTCTGAAGAAAAGGAGCCCGGCCGCCACACGCCCCTTTCGCGGGGCAAGACCCGCTGAGTCCAGCGTCGCTTCGCGAATCGAGCGCCGGGCGGGCCGGGAATTAAAGAACATGGGATTTCCAACGACACGCCTTCGCCGTCTGCGGCAAAAGGAAGCACTACGAAGCCTCGCTCGCGAGACCAGTCTCGAGGTCGCGGACCTGATCTACCCACTCTTCGTTTGCCCGGGGAAGGGTGTGCGCCGAGAGATTCCGTCGATGCCCGGGAACTATCAGCTATCTCCCGATCAAGTCGTCGAGGAGTGTCGGGAGGTCGCGGGCCTGGGGATCCCGGGTGTGATCCTGTTCGGTATCCCCAGTCGCAAGGACGAAAAGGGCTCGGAGGCCTACGACCCGCGAGGCATCATCCAGACCGTCCTCGGCTCCATCAAAGAAGCCCGCCCGGAGCTGCTGGTGGTGACGGACGTGTGCCTCTGCGAGTACACGAGCCACGGACACTGTGGGTTGGTGCAAGGCGAGGAGATCCTCAACGACGCGACGCTCGAGCTACTCGCGAAACAAGCGGTGTCCCACGCCCGCGCGGGAGCCGACATCATCGCTCCGTCCGACATGATGGACGGTCGTGTGGGGGCCATTCGCCGGGCCTTGGATGACTCGGGTTTTCCGAACACCCCCATCCTCTCGTACGCCGTGAAGTACGCCTCGAGCTACTACGGCCCGTTTCGCGAGGCCGCCGAGTCCGCCCCCCAGTTCGGAGATCGGCGGTCTCATCAAATGGATCCCGCCAACACCGACGAGGCCCTGCGCGAAGTGGCGCTCGATCTGGAGGAGGGGGCCGACATGGTGATGGTGAAGCCGGCCCTCCCCTATCTTGATGTTGTTTACCGCGTCAAGGAGACTTTCCGTGTGCCCGTCGCTGCGTACCAAGTGAGTGGTGAGTTCTCCGTCATCAAGGCGGCCGGGGCCAAGGGCTGGATCGATGAGCCGCGCATGGTAATGGAATCGCTGACCTCGATCAAACGCGCCGGAGCCGATGTCATCCTCACCTACTTTGCCAAAGACATGGCGCGTCTTCTGAGAAAGAAATGATCCGCTTCGGTCGTTCCCATCATTGATGACGAAAAAAAGCGAAGAGCTCTTCCGCCGTGCCCAAGGGAAAATCCCGGGAGGCGTGAACTCACCGGTACGCGCCTTCCGCAATCTGGGCGTCACGCCTCCTTTCATCGAATCGGGCGCCGGAAGCCGCATCCGCGACGTCGACGGTCGCGAGTACATCGATTACGTCTGCTCTTGGGGGCCACTCATCTTTGGGCACGCGCACCCGAAGGTGTTGGAAGCGGTGAGGCGGACGCTCGAAAACGGTACGAGTTTCGGGGCCCCCACGGAGCTCGAGCTACGGATCGCCGAGCGGATTTGCGACATGGTCCCGTCGGTGGAAATGGTTCGCATGGTCAACTCCGGCACCGAAGCCGCGATGAGCGCGGTGCGGCTCGCCCGAGGCGTCACCGGGCGGGACACGATCATCAAGTTCGCCGGCTGCTACC
>JBOGJF010000749.1:0-3272 GCA_050747785.1 Vicinamibacteria bacterium | reverse complement strand
GGTTAGCAATATGGCTCGATAGCGCAAGTACTACGGAGCGGATTTACTGACCTACCGGTCGGTAGGTAATGTAACAAGCCGAGCCCGATCTGTCAAGCGCAAATACCGCGCTTTCAAAGGGTGATCCCAAAATGCTTCCTGAGCGCCTCCTCCCATTCCTCGCGCCCCGTGATCGCGGTCTCCGTCTTCTCTCCGTCTCGCGTCGATAGGAGACGATCGGGAAGAAGCGTCACGCGACCATCCACGGTGGCGATGGTACAAACGCTCTGCTGTGTGAAGTGGGAATCGGGCGATGTCTGGTGGTAGTGACACCCCGCGGAGAAATCCTGGAGCCTTCGTGGCTCGAGCGTGAATCGATACTGTGGACGAAGGATAGTGGCTCCACGCGGCTGTCGGTCCAGGATCCACCAGCCATCCTCCTCTCGAAGCCGGTAGACGAAGCCCATTTGCTCGATCTCCGGACCTGCTTCGAGCGGGATGGGGTGCCGAAAGGAGTCACCGAACCCGACGTCGGCAAGATACGGACGGTCGAGCTCGACGCAGAGCGTCATGTGATCGAACGGAATCCCGAAGCCACCCTCTTCACGCGCCACTTCGGCAGCCAGCAAATCCACTCGAAATCCCACTCGTCGTAGAAGCCACGCAAAGGCCGCGTTGAGCTCGTAGCAGAACCCTCCGCGCTTCTCTTCCACGATCTTGTGAAGAATGCGCTCCTCGTCGAGCACGATCGGGACGCCGCGCCCGATGTCCAGATTCTCGAACGGGACCCTGAGAAGATGTTGCTCGTGGACCCGCGTCAACCAGCCCAGATCGTGAAGACCCTCGTCGGCAAGGCCGAGTCGCCGGAAGTAGCTTGGAGCGTCCATCGTCTCTTGGGCCGCGGCATCATACCGGCCCTCATGGCCGCATGTCGAACCTCTTCAGGGGATTCCGACCTTCGCTTGCCTCGGCTCTTGAGCCGACCGTGACGAGTCGCGATACTATATCGGCTGCTTCAAGGAAGCCTAACGATGAAAGGACGAGCCGCGCCATCTCGATCGCGCAAGAAGCGATCCTTCCAGTGGGAACATCTGAGCGACAAGCGTCTCTTGGAGGTTCGGCTGTGCGATCTGGGCGTCACGATCAAGGGAACCGCTCTCGAAGAGCGGATCGAGAAGGTGTCTGCGGAGCTCACCGCGCGTGGCATCCGCTTTCGTCCTCACTTCTGGCTTTCCGACGATTGGTTCACGCCCGATGGCATTCCTGGAGTGGCCATCCCCTTCTACCTCGCTCACCCGCGTTTGGCGCAACTCGAAGAGAGGAAGATGCTCGAGGTCGAGGGAGGCACCCCGGATTGGTGCCTGAGCATTCTCCGCCACGAGGCCGGCCACGCCATCGACAACGCGTTTCGGCTGCGACGCCGTCGTCGCCGCATCCGGTTGTTCGGTAAATCCTCCGAGCCCTATCCGGAGCACTATGCACCCCGCCCCTACAGCAGGAGCTTCGTGATCCATCTCGATGCCTGGTACGCACAGAGTCATCCCGACGAGGATTTCGCCGAGACGTTTGCCGTCTGGTTGAACCCCGACTCCATGTGGAGAAAGCGTTACGCTGGATGGCGGGCGCTCGCGAAGCTCGAGTACATGGACCAGTTGATGTCGGAGATCGCTCCCACGAAACCCTTGGTGACGACCCGCCGCCAAGTGGAACCGTTGTCTCGGCTCAGCAAGACCCTGGGGATGCACTACGCGGAAAAGCGCGAACGCTACCAGGTGGACTATCCCAGGTTCTACGATCGTGATCTGAGACGGCTCTTCTCGAACTCGGCAGAGGTCCAGGCGAACATGACCGCCGCCGCCTTCCTGACCAAGAACCGCCAAGACGTGCGACGGGTGGTCGCTCGCTGGACGGGAGCCTACCAATACACGATCGACCAGGTTCTAGAGGATATGATCCAGCGTTCTCGAGAGCTCAAGTTGCATCTCGACAAACCCGAGCAAATCACCGTCTTCGAGTTCACCGTCCTGCTCACCGTCCAGACCATGAACTACCTGCAAAGCGGTCGGCATCGCTTGAGCCTATGAGACGCCTCCGAGTGCTCGCCTTGATGCACGAGGGGATGGTCCCTCCCGAGGACGTGACCGGCTACGACTTCCTCAAAGTCGATTGGAAGATGGAATACGACGTCATCAGCACGCTCGGGGAGATTGGACACGACGTGCATTCTCTGGGCGTGGGAAGCGATCTCGGGGCGATTCGGAAGGCCATGCACGACTTCAAGCCGCACGTTGTTTTCAACCTATTGGAAGACTTCAACAACGTCGCGATTTACGACCAGAACGTCGTCAGCTATCTCGAGCTCATTGGGATGCCCTATACCGGTTGCAACCCGCGGGGCTTGATGCTGGCCCGAGACAAGGCGATCTCCAAGCAATTGCTCACCTACCACCGGATCGCGGTGCCGGATTTCGCCGTCTTCAAGAAGGGGAAACCGATCCGAAAGCCGAAGAAGCTCCGTTTCCCTCTCATCGTCAAGTCCCTCGTCTTGGAGGGCTCGGCGGGCATCTCTCAGGCGTCGGTGGTGTCCGAGGAGGATCGCTTGGCGGAGCGGGTCGAGTTCATTCACGACCACTTCCAGACCGACGCCATCGTGGAACGGTACATCGAGGGCCGGGAGCTTTACGTCGGCGTGATGGGCAACCATCGTTTGCAGGTCTTTCCGGTTTGGGAGCTTTCCTTCACGAAGCGCGTCCGCGAGGTGCGACCCATCGCAACCGGCCGCGTCAAGTGGAACAGCCGCTATCAGAAGAGGTACGGCATCACGACCGGCGCGGCTAAGGGTCTGCCCGAGGCAAAGCATGACGCCATTCAGCACCTTTGCAAGCGGGTGTACCGCATCTTGGGTCTGAACGGCTATGCGCGGCTCGATCTGAGGTTGGATCACAACGGGAAGATCTACGTCCTTGAAGCGAACCCCAATCCGCAGCTAGCCTATGGCGAAGATTTTGCGGAGTCGGCGGAGCATGCCGGCATCAGCTACGAGGACTTGATGCAGCGCATCATCAGCCTCGGACGCCGTTGGGAGTCCGAGCGGTATCGCTGACCGAACTCCCCGACGGAACCGCAATAATAAAAGGCCCGGCTCACCGCTCGCTCGAGCGATGAGTCGGGCCTTTCGGAATTAACCCGGCAACGACCTACTCTCCCACAGGGTCACCCCTGCAGTACCATCGGCGCTGGAGGACTTAACTGCCGTGTTCGGAATGGGAACGGGTGTGGCCCCTCCGCTAGAG
>JBOGJF010000748.1:0-2667 GCA_050747785.1 Vicinamibacteria bacterium | reverse complement strand
GGTCTATCCTCTTGGTTACGTGATGCTTGCGGGCACGAGGACCCCTTATAGGACATTTTGGCAGACCCGAATTGACCTGTCAATGAGTGGCTTGGGGCCCCACCCCCAAGCCAGATGCTTCGTCGACTTCCATCAATCGGAGGCTCACTCCTCGTTCGCCTCCTGGCCTCCGCTCGGCTGGCTTCGCTGCGGCCGGCGGGCGACTGCGCATCGGCTCAAGGCTGTCAATGAATCTCCTCCGACGCGTCACCCAATCGACCCGGCGAGAGCGACAGGATGCGCTCCGCCCGCAACCGAATCACCGGCGGGATCCCCTCGCTCGCCAACAGCTTCTTGATGGTCGGCCGCGGCAAGGATAGGAGGGCCTTCAGGGCGGTGTGAACGGGAGTCCTGCTGTTCCTGACCACCGCCAGCCTTACCGCGGGCCGGCTCGCCCACCGCTCCGACTCCCCGACGACTCTCAACACCTCGCTGGGGCTTGCCGGATCTTCCACCAACGCCAGAACTTGGACCTCTCGTAGACGGGGGTTGTTCAAGAGAGCCGCGATGACCAGGGCGTTCCTCTCTCCCACCAGACCGGGAATGAGACCCGCCGTGGCGGTTCGCGCCAGGGTGATCCGCTCTCCCAGCTCGAGCTCCGAGAGTCGGTCGCGAATATACTTCTCCGCCGTGGCGCGAACGGGCATCGGGAGACGGAAGTTGTTGGCAACCTTCAGTAGCTCTTTCCAAAAGAGTTGGTTCAACAGGCGAAGAGCGAGCGTCTTCGGCGTCTTGGGATGATTCACGATGGCCACTTTGATCACGTGCCGCCCGTTCCATCGTTCGTGCCGTGCGATCGCCTCCAAGAAGGAGCTGGCCAGGTCTCGCTTCCGGAGCACCGCGAGCAAGTGCGCCTCTCCGGTGTCGCCATGATCGAGAAGCTCCCGGGCCTGCTCCGGAGTAGCGCCGGCGCCCAGCCTCGCCACCAGTTCCCGGACTTCCATCACGCGTCGTCCCGACTCTTCGACATCGTACTCACCACTGCCAGATCGTCCGCCCTCCACCGGAGAGCGGAGCCTCAATAGTCAGGCTTGCTGCCGATGAAACAACAGGATTCAAGAATGCTTTTCGTGGGTAGCGACGGTCTGCGGTTCTGCATTGTCTCTTGCAGAGGCAGATTGATCAGATGAAAGGCTCCTACGGGGTACCCCACTCGGAAATAATTCGGTCGATGTCGAGCTCCGCGTTCTTCGTCCCATGAATTCGTTGAGTCCCAAGTAGATGTTCGCAACTCCCAGCCCGGACACCGCTCCGCGGAACATGGGATCCAATACCAGCGTGCCGAGTGCCGGAAACGACTGCAGGAAGTAGTTGCGTTCCCAGATCGCGGACCAAGGGACCAGTAGCAAGAAGATGCCCACCTCGAGGCAGACCAAGACATAGAGCAAGAACCATTGGCGGCTTGCCATCACGTTGCCACTCTGAGTCCCGTCCGGGATCAAGCCAGCGGCGTCGTCAAGCATGGGTCCTGATTGTCTTCGCTGCGAGTCAAGTTTGGAACGGCACTAGTTCTTCGCGGCCTGCAGTCCTCGTACGCGGTCCTTGACGTCACGAAATCGGGCATTCACTCGATAGATATCCTTATAGAGCTGGAGAGCGCGATCCGGCTCGCCCGCCGCTTCGTACGCCGCTGCCAAGTCGTAGCGGAGGCCATGTTGTTCCTCTTCGCTTCGTCCGGGAGCGCTCAGACCCTTCTCGAACCATTTGATGGCAATTTCCGGCATTCCCTTTTCCAGGAAGCAAAGGCCCAGCATGGAACAGCACTCGAGCAATCGATTCTCGTCCTTGGAAGCGAGCTGGAACTCGGCGATGGCCTCGTCGAGGAGGCCCATTTCCTTGTACGCGATGCCCAGGTTGTAGCGTGTGTCATAGTCCTCGGACCCGAGCTGCTTTTCCACGCCTTTCTTGAACTCCCGGAACATCTCGTCCAGCCCGGGATCGGTGAGAGCGTCTGCCGGGTTGCTCGTCGGTGACGTCTCTTGCACCGCGCTTTGTGTTCCGAAGACCTCATCGGACAGCTCGGAGGCTAGATCGACGTAGTCGTCGCCGAACGCGTCGGATGAGGCAGAGACCGGTCCGACGCCCTCCAAAGAGGCAAGTGGGTCCTCATCGAACGGTTCTGGCTCCGATGCCACGGAATGCGAAGCGCGTTCCATGGACGGCGTCCCCAGCGATCCGAACGAGTCCAGAGAGGCCACCGCCGGCTCGCCACCCCCGGGTTGGCCTCCGGGGCTCTCGATCTCCCTCATGAGCTGCGCGGCGGAGAACCCGACCTCTTCAATCTTTCCCAGGATCAAGGGATCGTCGGGTCGCTGTTTCAAAAGCTCGCGAAGCGTATGACGAGCGTCCTCGTACAAGCCGAGTGCCATGTACTCGTCAACGTCGGTCAGCTCGTCCCTAGCCGGTGCCGCGGAAGGTGTCACCGCTGGGATCGGGGAAGCTGACCCGGGCGGATGCGTCCGGTCCTCTTCTAGTTCATCCAATCCTTCCAGTCGTTCCGGTGCGGCCGGTCGGGCCAGGCGTTCCCGAGCGGAGAGCGGTTCGGGCCCTTTCAGACGGACCGGCTTCTCCGACGCCCCGACTTCGAAATCGACTTGCACGTCATCGTCCGTTTCCTCTCCCGTGATG
>JBOGJF010000747.1:0-3282 GCA_050747785.1 Vicinamibacteria bacterium | reverse complement strand
GGGAGCTTCCAAGGGCTGACGGCTCCGCGGCCGGCGGGCGCCTGCGGACCGCCTTCTATAACATCCCCGTTCGAAGCTTTACAAAGGTGGGTCAGTCTTTCTGTTTGAGCTCCACGAGGACACCATGGCTCGACTTGGGATGCACGAAGGCCACCAGGTGCCCCCCCGCTCCCTTGCGAGGCTTCTCGTCGATGAGCCGGGCACCCTGTCGCGCGAACTCCCGGAGGCTGCTCTCGATGTCGTCGACCTCGAAACAAACGTGGTGCAAGCCCTCTCCACGGCGGGCCAAGAACTTGCCGACCGAAGAGTCCTCACCATGAGGCTCGAGGAGCTCCAAATGGCTCTCCCCCGCCGGCCCAACAGGCATGAAGAGCGCGGAGACTCCCCACTCGGGTAGATCGTAGCGATCGCCGCGCTTCAATCCGAGCAGGCCTCCGAACCGCGTTGCGGCTTCATCCAAATCGCGCACCGCGATGCCGATGTGATGGATTTTCACGTGTCGTCGTCCTTGCCGCCGGCGTTGCGAATGCTGGCGAAGACACGCTCGGCGGCGGCGAACGGATCGCTCGCGCGGGAGAGCACGGAATCCACCGCAGCCTTCCAGACGCGATCCGTCACGTTTTCTCGTAACGTCTGCTGCAAGACCGCATTCAGCCAACCCTCGACGAAACGCCGGCGCCGTGTCTCGGGCGACGCGTCGAGGCTCATGACGATCCCGTAGAGGCGTTCGACGCCGTCCCCGGTCGTCGCCACGGTGCTCACGATGGCGGGCGATGGCGCCCGATCGCGATGGGCGGACGCCAGCTCGTCTGTCAGGCGCTCCGCGCCCTCGCGATCGGCCTTGTTGACCACGAGGACGTCGGCGATCTCGAGGAGGCCCGCCTTGTTCGCCTGAAGCTCGTCCCCGAGCCCCGGTGCGAGGACGACTAGCGTGAGCCCCACCGCTGCCGCTACCTCGACCTCGTCCTGTCCCACGCCCACCGTCTCGACGAGGATCAAGTCTTTTCCTGCCGCATCGAGGAGCGTGATCGCCTCGAAGACCGCGGCCGCCAAGCCTCCGACGTGTCCGCGCGTCGCCATGCTGCGGATGAAGATCTCGGAGCTCTGACTGCTTCCTTCCATCCGCGTGCGATCGCCGAGAAAAGCGCCGCCGGTAAAAGGGCTGCTGGGATCGATGGCGAGGATGGCCACCTTCTGACCCTTCTCGAGAGCATGCGTGGCGATAGCGTCGGCGAGCGTGCTCTTCCCTACTCCCGGAGGTCCGGTGAGGCCCCATACCGCCGCCTTCCCCGTGTGGGGATAGAGCTCAGCCACCAGGCGACGCGCCTCGGGCCGACGGTTCTCCACCGTGGTCAACGCCCGGGCCAGCGCGCGGTGGTCGCCCGCCCGCACTCCCGCCGCCAGATCCTCGTCGTTCACGATGGTCACTCCCGTTCGACGGAGCATCGTACTAAAGAAGAACGGGTCCCGCGAGGCTGGTGATCTCGAAGGAAACTAGTCGGCGAGTAGCTGGCGGGCGATGACCAAGCGCTGGATCTCGGAGGTACCCTCGCCGATGGTCGTGAGCTTGGCGTCTCGATAGTAGCGCTCGGCCGGGTAGTCCTTGGTGTAACCGTAGCCGCCCAGGACCTGGACCGCTTCGTTGGCCGCGCGCACCGCTACCTCGCTCGCGTAGAGCTTCGCCATCGCGGCCTCTTTGGTGTGGCGCTGGCCTCGATCTTTGAGAGTAGCCGCGCGATACATTAGCAGTCGGGCCGCGTCGATCTCGGTCGCCATGTCCGAGAGCTTCCAGCGGATGCCCTGGAACGAGGAGATCGGCTTTCCGAACTGCTTGCGTTGCTGCGAGTAGGCGAGAGCGCACTCGAAGGATGCCTGCGCGATGCCCAGCGCCAACGCGGCGATGCCGATGCGGCCGCCGTCGAGCACTTTGAGCGCAGAGATGAAACCCTCTCCTTCCTTCCCAAGGAGGAGATTCTTCGGGATGCGGCAATTCTCGAAGACCATCTCCGAGGTATCGGAGGCGCGGTGACCCAGCTTGTCTTCCTTCTTGCCGTTTCGAAAGCCCGGTGTCCCGCGGGGCACGATGAACGCCGAGATGCCGTGCGAGCCCTTGCTCTTGTCGGTGACGGCCATGGCGATGGCCACGTCGGCGACGCTGCCGTTGGTGGTGAACGTCTTGCTCCCGTTCAGGACCCAATGGTCGCCGTCGAGAACGGCGGTCGTGCGCGTGCCGCCGGCATCACTCCCCGCCTCCGGCTCGGTGAGACTCCAAGCCCCAATCCATTCCCCCGACGCCAACCGTGTCAGGAACTCCTTCTTTTGCTCTTCCGTCCCCTGCTCGTAGATATGGTTCGAGCACAGAGAGATGTGCGCCGACAGCGTGATGGCCACCGAGGCGTCGGCCCGTGCCAACTCCTCGATCACCAGAGCGTAGTCGACGTACTTGAGCCCGGCGCCTCCGTACTCGGGAGGGAAGACCACGCCGAGAAAACCGAGCTCACCCAGCGCCTTGATGGTCTTCATGGGAAAGGTCTTCTTCTCGTCCCACTCGGCGGCGTGCGGAAGGATCTCCTTCTGCGCGAAGTCGCGCAGGGCGCGTCGCATCTCTAGCTGTTCTTCGCTGAGCTCGAAGTCCATTGAATGGTGACTATGTCCTTTCTCTCAGTATAGGAAACGGACTTTCCATCTACAAGACTATTTGACACTCCGACGCGCGTTCTCTAGCATTCGCGATGAGACGATGAACGATTTACCCACGCCGCTCCCAGACCGTCCGTCGGACCCTCCGCGCAAAGGCTTCTTTCGTCGCCATCTATTCCTTTCCATCTTCGGGCTCATCGGGACTCAAGCTCTCGCCTTCGCGGGATACGTCGCTTACCTAACGGTCAGTCTGCCTTCGGTCGAGCACCTTCGGTCGACCAACCCGGCCTCCACCAGCCTGATGCGACAGCGCGCGGACGAAGCCCGGGCGCAAGGGAAAGAGCTCCGACACTTTCAGTACTGGGTGCCTCTGGATCGCATCTCCGAGAACGTCGTTCAGGCGGTCCGCATGGGAGAGGATGCCGCGTTCTTCACCCATCCCGGGTTCGATCTTCACGAGCTGAGAGAGTCGGTGCGGCGAAACTTCGAGCAAGGCGAGTTTGCCCGAGGCGCCAGTACGATTACGCAGCAACTGGCCAAGAACATGTTCCTCTCCACCGAGAAATCACTCAACCGCAAGCTGAAGGAGGCCATCCTCACCTATCGGCTGGAACGGGCGCTATCGAAGAACCGCATCCTGGA
>JBOGJF010000746.1:0-3339 GCA_050747785.1 Vicinamibacteria bacterium | reverse complement strand
ACACGAAGAAGAAAAGGAGAAGGACGTGCAAGAAAGGTCTCATCGTGTGCTCCTGTGGGAAAACAAGGCAAAATCATGATGGTTCTCGGCGCACGCGTCATGGAACAACGTCCTGAGTCATGAAGCAGCAACAACCATGCCAGAGGATCGTGGCCCGAAAATCGAGGTGTAAAAGCCTTTTTTTCAATAGGATACTCTGTGTGGTTCGACCGTGGTTCCGATACCAGGAATCAAACCGTAAGATATCCCGACGCGTGACGAGGTGTCGGTTCGTTGCTCCAGAGCACGATCTCCTTTGCTGCCGTGGAGTTCGCTCGCACGGTCCCCGTTCTCGAGCGCGGTCCGACACTGTAAGGCTCACCGACGATCTCGGCCATGTGGCCCGCCGGCGTCATTGCCCTAATCAGCTGACAGCAGTAAGGTTGCATACAAGAAAAAACCTGGAACGTCAGTTGACTTTACAACCAAACTGCTATAAACATAGCCCACTCGAACCCCAACCTTTCGAGAAAAAAGGCCCCGCGTTTCTCTAAAGCGGCAGGCACGGTCGAGCCAGATGTTTTTGTGCGCCAAAGACCATGGCCCCGTGATCCAGGGGCTCGAAGCTCGTCCCTTGGCGGTGCGGTAACCCATGATCCCAGAAACACTCCTCTACTACGGCGCGGCGGTGACGAGCGCCTCACTCGCCCTGCTCGTCCTCTGGCGAGGCCGCGGCGCCTTCGCCAACCGCATTTTCGCCCCCGGGATGCTGCTCCTCGCGGGACGAGAGCTTGCCGAAGGTCTCGCGGCCGACAGCTTCGCCGTGTCCGAGGTCGTCGCCTGGCAGCTTCTGAGCCTTACCATCGGCTCTCTCGTCCCGGGCCTCTGGCTCTCTTTCAGCCTGGTCTACGCCCGAGCCAACCAACGCGAGTTCCTGAACCGATGGCGGTGGATACTCGTAGGTACCTTCCTGCTCCCGGTGACGTTGGTAGCGGTCTGGCGGGGCTCCCTGGTGACGGGAGCCCAACTCGCCGAGCCTTCGCACTGGGTCCTTCCCTTGGGCTGGGCGGGATACCTCCTCTACGTCGTTTTTCTGCTGAGCTCCGTGCTCATTCTCTTGAACCTCGAGAACACACTCCGTGCCTCGACCGGCACCATGAGGTGGCACGTCAAGTTCATGCTGCTTGGACTCGGAGCTCTATTCGCTGTCGAGATCTATATCAGCAGCCAGGCGCTCTTATTCTCTTCGATCAACACCACCCTCACTCCGGTCAGCTCGGTGACGCTGCTCGTCGCCTCGGCTTTGATCTTCATTTCCTTCTGGCGAAGCCGGCTCATCCACGTCGAGGTCTATTTATCCCGGACGCTTCTCCACAATTCACTGACGGTCTTGATCGTCGGGATCTATCTGCTGGTCGTTGGATTCTTGGCGCAGGCGGTGACCGAGCGCGGCGGCGTGGAGAGCCTTCCCCTCGCGGCTCTCCTAGTTTTCGTCGCCATACTGGCGCTCGTCACGGCCCTCCTTTCGGACGGAGTCCGCCAGCGCTTTCGCCGCTTCGTGTCGCGGCATCTCAGGCAGCCCGAGTACGACTATCGCAACGTGTGGAGCGGATTCACGGAGAAGACCCGGGCCGCGCTCGACATTCGGGAGCTCTGCCTGGCGGTGGCCCGACTCGTGTCGGAAACACTCCGGACGCCCTCGGTCACGCTCTGGCTCCTGAACGAGACGCAGGACGGTCTGGTCATGGGCGGCTCGACCGCCTTCTCCCACCAAAAAGGCGAGGCGATTCTCGCCCCGCAGGGCCGGGGCGGTCAGCTCATCGAAGCGATGGAAGGTCAGTCCCAGCCCATCGATCTCAAAGGCTCCCCCGCTATCGAGAACCGCTTCCGCGAGGAGGCCCAAATGCGCTACGGCGTGAGCCTCGTGGCGGGGCAGGAGCCGGTCGGGTACCTCACACTCGACGAGAAAGTAGGCGGCGAGGATCTCTCGACCGAAGACTTCATTCTCCTCAAGACCATTGCCGATCAAGCGGCCTCGACGCTCCTCAACATCCGTCTGTCCGAGCGCCTCTTACGCGCCAAGGAGCTCGAGGCCTTCCAAACCCTTTCGGCGTTTTTCATCCACGATCTCAAGAACCTCGCCTCGCGGTTGTCGCTTTCTCTCCAGAACCTCCCGCGCCACTACGACAACCCCGACTTCCGCAAGGATCTTCTGAAAACCATCTCTCAAAGCGTCGATAAGATTAACTCGATGTGCGGGCGCCTTTCGCCCTTGAGCCGCGATCTCGAGCTCCATCCAGAGGATACCGATCTCAACGGCCTGGTGACCGAAACCTTGGAGAGCCTCAATGGCACGACGAAGGCACGGCTCATTCAAGATCTAAGACCCGTCCCGCGGCTCCAGCTCGACTCCGAGCAGATTCAAAAAGTTCTCGTGAATCTTGTGCTGAACGCGAGCGAGGCCACCGGGGGCCTCGGCAACATACGGGTCGCGACACGTAAGCGAAGCGGCTGGACCGAGATCACCGTGAGCGACGACGGACCCGGCATGTCGCGCGAGTTCGTGGACCGATTTCTCTTCAAGCCTTTTCACACAACCAAGAAGCAGGGCCTCGGCATCGGACTCTTTCATTGCAAGAAAATCGTAGACGCCCACGAGGGACGCATCGAGGTCGAAACCCAGGAAGGTAAAGGAAGTACCTTCCGCGTACTCTTCCCCAACAGTTAGGACATGGACAACGTCATGGACAAAACGAGAATCCTCGTCATCGACGACGAGGAAGACATCCGCACTCAGATGAAGTGGGCTCTTTCCCCCGACTACGAGGTTCTAGAAGCCGAAGACCGAGCCTCGGCGCTCGCGACCTTCGACGACGGCGCGCCGCCTCTCGTGACACTCGATCTGGGATTGCCACCCCACTCCCAGGCCGTCGAGGAAGGATTCCGTCTCCTCGACGAGATCCTGCAACGAAACGGTGGGACCAAGGTCATCGTCATCACCGGCCGGGAGGAGCGACAACACGCGCTCGACGCCATCGCCCGGGGCGCCTACGACTACTTCTCGAAGCCCATCGAGATCGAAGAGCTCAAGATCACGCTCCGCCGCGCCCTTCACGTGCACCAGTTGGAAAAAGAACACAAAGAGCTCCAGGGATTCGTGTCCGACGACTCCTTCGAGGGTCTACTCGGTACGAGCGCTCCCATGCGGGACGTCTTCGACGCGGTGCGCCGCGTGGCCACGACCGACGCCTCGGTGCTCCTCTATGGGGAAAGCGGGACGGGAAAAGAGCTCGTGGCGCGCGCCATTCATCGTCGGAGCAGCCGCAAGGAAGGACCTTTCGTCGTCATCAACTGTGGGGC
>JBOGJF010000745.1:0-4791 GCA_050747785.1 Vicinamibacteria bacterium | reverse complement strand
GGTACTTGGTCGGATAGCCGAGAAACGGTCCGAACGATTCCTTGGTGCCTTCTTCTCCCATGAGATTGGGATAGGAGATGCCCTGCTCGCGAATGAACTCGTCGATCTCCTCCCGATCCCCGGACTCCAGCACGATGCCCAGCATCACGAACTCTTCCGGATCGAAAGAGTCAGCGAGCCTTTGCAGGTGGGGCAACTCCGCCAAACACGGCGCGCACCACGTAGCCCATAGGTCCACCAACACCACCGCACCCTTTTGATCCGTGAGCGAGAGCGTTCCGCTACCGTCGATCTTCTCCAAGACGAGGTCGGGTACCGGCCTGGGCTTCTCGACCGTCGAGGCAGCGCCGCAAGACGAGAGAGCCAGGAGGACCGTCGCCGAGCCAATCACCCTTTTCATTCGGCTGGGAATGGCGATCACGATCCGTCGACCGTGAGGCTCCTCACGTAGTGGACCAGTACCCATCGCTCCCGCTCGCTGAGCTTCTTACCGAAGGGAGGCATCGGTTCGCGCCCAGTCGTCAACTTCCAAAAGATCCCCCCGTCGGTCAAGGCAGCCTGGGCCTCCGCGGCGCTGATATCGGCCGGCGCCGGTTTCACGTATTGCGTCGCCGGCCCGTCCCCCCGGCCGCTGGCACCGTGACAGAGTTGGCAGTTCCTTTGATAGAGCGCCTTTCCTTCGGCCAGCACCTCTGGACTCGGCGCGACTGGATTCGCCTGGGCGCTGGCATCCGCCGGGGCTTCCCACTTGCTGGTGGGGCCTGGGTCGCTCTGCGCACCACTCGAGACCGTCGTACCGAGAGCCGTCAGGATGGCGAAGGTGTGGGCAAGCATTCGCGGCATGTGTCTTCTTTCCGATCGGTGCGATCGATCATAGCACGAGGGTATCGACGGTCCACTACCCGAGGACCGGGAGGAACGTGAGATAGCGGGATAAGGCCTGCAATTGGTCGGTTGCCACAAGGACTCCCACGATGATGAGGAGCACGCCGGCGCTGATTTCGACCCATCGCATGTGTTTCTTGACGCGGGCAAAGAGATCGAGGAAACGGTTCGTCGCCAGGCCAGTGGCAATGAATGGAACGCCAAGCCCGAGGGAGTAGCTCGCGAGCAGCGTGACTCCCTGATGGATGGTCTCCTGGGTGGCGGCCAACGTCAGCACGCCGGCGAGGATAGGGCCGATACACGGCGACCAACCGAAGGCGAACGCGAGCCCGATGAGAAACGAGCCCGCCGAACCCATCGGCTTTTTTCGCGTCGGGAGGCGTTTCTCGTAGTTCAACCATTTGATGGGAGTGAGACCCATCGTGTGGAGGCCGAACACGATGATGATGACACCCGCCACTCTTGCGAGAACGGTTCGATTCGCGGCGAACCAGTTTCCTATGTACGTCGCCGAAGCACCCATTACCACAAAGACCAATGAGAACCCCAGGACGAAGAGGATGCTGTTGGTCGTGACCTGTCGAAGTTGGCGTTTCCTTTGCTCTTCATCGACGGCCGCGTTGTTTCTCAGCTCCTGAAGAGACACACCGGAGACGAACGATATGTACCCAGGGACGATGGGGAGGACGCAGGGGGATAAGAAGGAAATGATGCCAGCGAGAAAGGAGGTGACGATGTTGACGCTGTCCATGGCTCGATGCCCATTCTATCTCGCTCTGAGAGTGGCTGCATGAGCGTGCACGACAGGGCGCTAGCCGATCGCTTCCAGGGTACAATGCGCGGCGATTGGAGCAGACGCTTGATTTGTGGAATTGGAGTGGATTTGGTGGAAACATCCCGCATGTCGAGCGCCTACCAGCGACACGGTGAGAGACTGGTCCGCCGGGTCTGTGTTCCCACCGAAGTGGCTCGGGTCTTGCGGGCTCAGGCGCCGGTTCGCGAGCTATCGGCGATATTTGCCGTCAAAGAGGCAGTGATGAAGGCGTTGGGCACGGGGATGCGAGGAGTAGGGTGGAAAGAGATCCGAACCGACACTGAACTGGAGGGATCCATCGATCGTCTGCTGTCCGGCCGCGCACTCGCAGTCGCGCATCGAAGGGGAGCGGAGCGCTATGCCTATTCGGTCACGGCCTCCGAGGAGTTGGCGATCGCGACCGTTCTCCTAAACGGACGTGGCCGGGTCTGAGAGTGGCGAGAGGGGTCGACACGGAACGAAATCCCGATCGGTGCCGGCGCAGCCCATTCCGCGTGAGCCAAGTAAGATTGCCGCGAGGCCTTGCCCGCGTGGGGTTCGTTTTCTTGCTCGCGAGTTTCTCCGGCACGTCGCTGGCGCAGGCGGGCGGGATCACGGGTTTCTTCCAACGAGCCTCACCGAATGGGCGCTCGGGAATCGGCTTCGGTCTTTCGGTCCCGGTGTTCACCGAGATTTTTTCGCTGGAAGGCGAGTATGCGAGATCACAGGAGGAGGACGCGTCACCCTCGCTGACGATGTGGAGCGGCAATGTGTTGCTCACCTCACCGATTGCCGTCGTGCGATTGCGGCCTTATTTGGTTTTCGGGATGGGCATGTACCGTCAGTCTTTCTTGGAAGAAACCGAAACCTCCTTAGCCACGTCGCGGGGCTTGGGGTTGTACGTCCATTTGTCGGGCCCCGCACGTCTCCGGTTCGACTACCGAACGATCCAACTCCAAGGGGATCCGCTCCAAGAAAGCCAAAAGCGGTTCTACGGAGGGCTCACGCTCCAATTTTGACGCCGCTGCTCCGGCGCCGAGGCGCCGCTTGACTCCGGCTGCCCAGTGCGGTTAAGATGGCTTTATCTCTTTGAAACTGAAGGGGTAAGGAGTACAACCCGGTGGTCTTCTTCAACTACACCACGATGCAGGTCTCGGCGAAGATCGTCTACTACGGCGCCGGCCTGTGCGGTAAGACCACCAACCTCCAGCACATTCACGGAAAGACCGATCCCCGCTCACGTGGAGAGATGGTGAGCCTCGAGACCGAAGCTGATCGGACTCTCTTCTTCGACTTGCTCCCGCTCGAGGTCGGTACCATCGGGGGCATGCGGGTCCGGGTTCAGCTCTACACGGTGCCGGGCCAGGTCTTCTACAACACGACCCGAAAACTCGTTCTGAAAGGAGTGGACGGGATCGTGTTCGTGGTCGATTCGCAGGTGCCCGCACTCGATGCGAACGTCGAGAGCTTGGAGAACCTCAGGCACAACCTCGACGAGCTGAATCAACCACTCGACCGCATCCCGTTCGTCTTCCAATTCAACAAACGAGATCTACGCAATATTCACCCCGTCGAGATGCTGAATCGCTATCTGAATCCCAAGGGGTACGAGGTCTACGGGGCCGCCGCGCTCCATGGCATCGGCGTATTCGAAACGCTGAAGGCCATATCGCGGAAGACACTGGCCGCGGTGCATCGCAGAATTTCCGGTCCCCTCGAAGACAAACCCCAGGTTGCCGTGCCCGCGGCCGTGCGCACGCAGAGACTCTCGCCTTCGGGATCGATCGCGACCTCCGTCGAGGCGTCGCTCGAAAAGACTGTGCCTCCCGGCCTGTCTACCGCCGCTCTGAACCGGACCGACCAGGTCAAGGTGGAGTTCGCCGCTAGCTTGGATGCCACGCCCGCGCCTCCTGTGCCTGGTCAAGCGCGCTCGATCCGCCGGGTGGCGACGCGATCCAAGCTAGATGTCGAACGAGAATTGGAAAAGCTGCGGCGGGTGGCGCTTGGCAACGAGCCAGGCGTTGCGAGGAAGAAGCCGGTCAGCGCCGCTTTCGATCCCGTCGAGGTCCGGCGCGAGCTGAGCGTGAAGTTGCCTCGAGCCATGTTGGAGAGGGCCAGGCACTTGGCCCTCGAGGTGCGGGTCGGCGATGGCGACGGCCGCGAGCACACCTCGCCTTCGGTCGTGCGGATCGAGTTGCCGGATCGTCGTGAAGGGCAGAAGACCCGACTCCAGATTACGCTGGACCTCGAAAGCGAAGAGGCGTCTGGCTAGCTTGATAGGCGCGACGAGCCTGATAGCAAGATCCCTCGTATCGACGCCAAGCAGGGTCTGACGACCCTCCAAGCCTACGGCTGCTCCGCCACCTCTTCTGGCGGGGCGCTTTCCAACTGGGCGGTCACCCCCCCCTCGTGGTCGTGATCCAGCCCGCAGGTCGGCTCACAGCGGACAATGACGCCTACCTTGTCGTACCGGACGTCGATTCGGTAGTCGAGCTGCTTCTTCACGTCTTCGAAGCCGAGGTCGATTCTTTCGTCGGCAGAGGAGATGGCGCCCGGATCCACGGCCAGACGTCCGATGAAAGGACTTCCGTCGCTCGAGTGAACTCCCTCGATACGAATCTCGGTGAAGGCCGGCTCGACACGCTTCAGGTTGGGATAGTACGTGAAAACGAAGATTCGCTCCGAGGGCAACGGCCCCACGGGCTGGTCCCCGATGAAGAGTGTTGCTCCCGTCAGGTGCTCGCAGGTGCGGAAAGCGACCGGGACATAGAGGCTTCTGGTTAGCGCCTTGGGTTCTCCAGCAAGCAACGAGTCGGAACCGGCTGCGAGCAGCACGAAGGTGACGAGCGCGCTACAGCATTCGAGCTTGGTCCTCATGGCGGCACGACGCCCTTTCATCCGAAGCACTTGTTTCCGAGGACTCGGGAGACCTCGGATTCTCCCGACATCCTTTTTCTTTTATGAGGACGGATGATCGAGTTCGTGAGGGCTCGCTGCATCAGGGTGCGGCGCTCTTGGCCGAACCCTGGCGGGTGTCGCCTCACATTTGGTTTTTTTGCAACAAAGATGCCAGTGGGGAGAAACACGGTCGCGTTGAAGAAGTCGCTTAATTC
>JBOGJF010000744.1:0-1670 GCA_050747785.1 Vicinamibacteria bacterium | reverse complement strand
GGTCAGGAGAGGACCCGGAGAAAGCGGGGCAAAATAGGTCTCTGCCAGACGGCGTGCTTCGCCGACGTCGATCTCGCCCGCTATCACCAACGTGCAGTTGTTGGGCGTGTAGTAGGTTCGGAAGAACTCCTTGACGTCATCCACCGACGCCTGGGTCAGGTCCTCCATGCTTCCGATGACGTGCCAGGAATAGGGATGCCCCTTGGGGAAAGTATTCTCGAACAGCACTTCCATCGCTCGGCCATAGGGCACGTTGTCCATTCCCTGGCGTCTTTCGTTCTTGACGACGTCGCGCTGGTTGTCGAGGTTTTCCTGGGTGAGCGCGTCGAGGAGGAAGCCCATCCGATCGGATTCCGCCCACAGAACCAGCTCCAGAGAGCCCGCGGGAACGGTCTCGAAGTAATTGGTGCGATCGAAATCCGTGGTTCCGTTGACGCCGCCGTGGAAGATGTTGGCGCCCGCTCGCTCCATGAGAGAAACGTACTCGCCCTTCACGTTCCTCGATCCTTCGAACATCATGTGCTCGAATAGGTGTGCGAACCCCGTTTTCCCGGGCTTCTCGTTCTTTGAGCCGACGTGGTACCAGAGGTTTACGTGAACCACCGGGAGCTTGTGGTCTTCATGGAAGATAACGTCGAGCCCATTGGGAAGAGTGAGCTTCTCGAAAGACAGCTCCGGCACGCTAGTTTCTTGCATCTTTTGTGTTTCTCCGTGGGGGGACGCGCGACGGGATCGAGCTCACTGGCCCGGCGGGCTCGACGAACCAGACTCCGTCGTCTCGACCGGCAGGCGTCCTAACCGTTGAAGCCCGTCCCGCATCTCCTCCACCAAACCTTTCCTCAGCCCGTATCTCTTTTCGAAGAAGCTCAGATAGAATCGATGCTTGACTTTGCCCCAGTTGTAGAGAGCGAGCGCCCCGGCCAGCGCTCCGGTGAAGAAGACGGGCAGGCACAGCCACCAGCCGGCCCCGTTGCGTATCTTCTTCCAGGCGCTCCAGTCCCGGTGTACCTCCCCTCGAAGGGCGATGTCGCGGAAATAACCGCAGTAGACTCCCATGGCGTCGAGCCAAATGGACGTGAAACGGCCGTTCACGCCCCCGACTTGGGTCTCTCCCCTCCGTAGGGCTTGCAGAAAATCCTCTCGATTCGATCCCCGACAAATCGTATAGCAGCTACCCAAGCGCGTGAGCGTATGGGCGTCGCTCCCTCCAACCAGCGCCTTCCCGGAAAGACGGCTGATAACGACGGAAGCGAGGAGGTTTTGCCGGTGACCCTGCGATCCGTTGATGCCTTCGAACAAATCGAATGCCTCCGTCATCTTGTCCATGAAACAGCCGGCGTGGCGAAAACTTGGGAATCCGTGAAAAAGATGATTGAGAACGTAGGGTAGCCGGCAGGCGCGCAGATACGCGATGAGCTCGTCGAAATCGCGTTTCAGCGATTGGATCTCTCGGTGCTGCGACTCGTTCAGGCCGTAGACGCCGATGTGGATGGCGTTTTCGAACTCGGGAAGCGGAACGGTCACTTCCTCTCCGGTGACGAAGTCTCCGACGTCCGGGTGCGCGTTCAGGAAATCCAGACATCCGTCGATCGAATCATGATCGCTGATGGTGACCAGATCCATGCCCCGTTCTTTGGCGGTGCGGTAGACTCGCTCGGGCGTATTGTAAG
>JBOGJF010000743.1:0-3608 GCA_050747785.1 Vicinamibacteria bacterium | reverse complement strand
CGCCTTCGGCTCGCGCTTCGCTCGGGCTGACGGCTCCGCGGCCGGCGGGCGCCTGCGGGCGGGTTGAAAGACTCCAGCTCCCGCTGAGCGCCTCCGTGGCGGGCGCGGCCCCTCGGTTGCATTCAGTCCACCGAGTCTTTCGCGCGTAGGTTGTCTAGAAACAATGTCTTACAATAGCCGCCCCACCGCGATGCTAGAATGGTTACAATTAGGGACGTTCGGGATGGGAGAGAGTTACCCCCTCCCCCCCTTGTGGGAGCGAGATGATCGTCGTCCCCCCAAGAACCAGAAAAGGATACGAGTGGAATGGTTTCCAAACGAGACGCTGCGGAAGCGCCAGCCGGACCGCGGCTCGAGCCCGCCAGTCGCACAGAAGAAACCGAAGTCGGTAGTTACTTCATAGCGAACTACCCGCCTTTCTCCTTCTGGTCCGATTCGCATCTCTTGGCTGTCGAGGAGGCGCTTAGCCACGCTCCCCATCCCGACGTGCCCCTCGGGCTCTACCTCCACATTCCCTTTTGTCGCAAACGCTGCAAGTTCTGCTATTTCAGGGTCTACACGGAGAAGAACGCCCGCGAGGTCGAGGCGTACGTGTCCGCGCTGGCCGACGAGGTCGCACTCTACAGCCGCTACCCGGCATTCTCCGAGCGCCCGCTGAGATTCGTTTACTTTGGCGGTGGAACGCCTTCGTTCCTGAGCACGCGCCAACTCCTCGCGTTGGTCGACAAGCTCCGTGGGGCGGTGGATTGGGACGGCGCGGAGGAAGTCACCTTCGAGTGCGAGCCCGGAACGCTCAGCCGAAGCAAAGTCGAAGCCCTCAAAGAAATCGGGGTCACTCGTTTGAGTCTGGGCGTCGAGAATTTCGACGACGCCATCCTCCGAGAGAACGGCCGCGCGCACGAAAGCGCGGAGATCTACGACGCCTACGGGTGGATCCAAGACTCGGGCTTCCCCAACCTCAACATCGATCTCATCGCGGGTATGGTCGGTGAGACGCAAGAGAACTGGGAAGCATGTATCCGCAAGACCATCGAGCTCTCCCCGGACAGTGTGACCATCTACCAGATGGAGCTACCCTACAACACGGTCTACTCCCGAGAGATCATGATCGAGGGACGACTCGTGCCGGTGGCGGACTGGGCACAGAAACGCGAATGGGTGAAACAGGCTTTCGAGGAGCTCGAGCGGGCCGGCTATCGCATATCGAGTGGGTACACCCTCGTGAAACGCGACGCGCCGAGTAGATTTAGCTACCGCGACAGCCTGTGGCACGGCGCCGACATGGTGGGCGCGGGCGTGTCGTCTTTTTCCTTCCTGGCAGGAGTCCATTTCCAAAACCTCGACCGGATCGAGGACTACGTGGCAGCCGTCGAGAAGGGCGACCTGCCGCTCAAGAGGGCACTCCGCGTAGGGGATAAGGAACTGCTCATCCGCGAGCTGATCTTGCAGATGAAACTGGGAAGCCTCGACCTACAGTACTTCCGCAAGAAATTTCACCGTGACGTCATGAAGGAGTTCCGGCCCGTGTTCGAGAGCCTCAAGAGCAAGGGGTATCTCGAGTGGCAAGGGGATCGGGTCGTGCTAAGCCGAGCCGGGCTCTTGAGGGTCGACAGACTCTTGCCGGGCTTCTTCCTTCCCGAGCACCAAGGCGCCCGCTACACTTGATGGACCGCTCCGACTTCCCTTCTGAAAGCCAGGTGGTGGTGCTAGGCGGGGGGCCCGCCGGCGCGACGGTATCGGCTCTCCTCGCAGCGAAGGGCCACGCCGTTCTTCTTCTGGAGCGCGAGAGGTTTCCTCGCTTTCATATCGGCGAGTCACTGATACCCGAGACCTACTGGACGCTCCAGAAGCTGGGCGTTCTCGAGAAGTTACGCGCGAGCTCCTCGCCGGTGAAGGTGAGCGTCCAGTTCATCTCCGAGAGCGGTCGCGCCTCCCGGCCATTCTACTTTTTCGAGCGCAAACCGGGTGAGAGCGCCTACACCTGGCAGGTCGAGCGATCCTGGTTCGATCAAATGTTGCTCGAGAATGCGGCCGAGAAGGGAGTCGACGTGCGGCTGGGAGTGACGGCCAAGGAGATTCTCTTCGACGGGGAGCGCGCATTGGGAGTGATCGCCTCGACCGAGGACGGCCGCGAGCCAACGGTGCGCTCCCGAGTCTTGGTCGACGCCACCGGACTCTCTTCCCTCGTCTCGCGGCGACTCGGCCTCAGAAAGAAAGATCCCTATCTGGGCAAAGCCGCGGTCTTTTCTCACTACGAGAACGCGCTCCGGGATAGCGGCATCGACGAGGGTGCCACTCTGGTCATCCACACCGCTGGTAATCGCGGCTGGTTCTGGTATATCCCGCTCTGGGACAATCGAGTCAGTGTGGGCGTCGTGGGCTCCCCCGACGAGCTATTTACCGACGGCGATTCGAAGGATGACATCCTCGCCCGTGAGATCGACCGCTGTCCGGCTGTTGCCAGTCGACTCGAGAAAGCCCGAAAGGTCTTTCCGGCGCGAGTGGTGAGCGACTATACGTACCGGGCCACGCGGTGCGCGGGCGATGGATGGGTCTTGGTGGGAGACGCCTACGGATTCATCGATCCCATCTACTCGACTGGCGTGTTCTTGGCCCTGAAGTCGGGCGAGATGGCCGCCGAGACCATCGGCGAGTCTCTCCGTCGCGACGACTGCTCTGGGGAAGCCCTGAGCGCGTGGGGACCCAAGCTCACCGGTGGCATGGACGCGCTACGCAAGTTGGTCTATGCCTTTTATACGCCGGGGTTCAGTTTCGCGCGATTCGTCCACGAGCACCCTCAGCACCGTGACCGTTTGACCGATCTCCTCATCGGCGATGTCTTCAAAGAAGGCGTCACCGCTATCTTCGACGACCTCAAAGAGTTCTGCGACCTGCCGGACGAGTCTCGACGTTAGAAGTTGCTTTCGCCGAGCGGGCTTCGCTAACATCACGGCTCATCCACGATGCAACACCCGCGTTCCCTGCGCCTCCTACCATGGTTGTTCCTTGCCCTCGCCGTTCTTCTCGTCACCGAAGCGAGAGCGGAGCAGACTTCGAAGTGGGAATGGGACGAGGTCCCTCGGATCGTCGCAATGGGGGATGTGCACGGTCACTTGGACAAGCTCACTGCCATCCTGAAAGGCACGGGCATCATCGACTCCGAACTCAAGTGGTCGGGAGCGTCCGACCACGTCGTCCTGTGTGGAGATCTGGTGGACCGCGGGCCTGACGATCGAGAGACCCTGGACTTCCTTCAGCGCCTCCAAAAGGAAGCAGAGAGACAAGGCGGGCGAGTGCACGCACTGGTGGGGAACCACGACCTCATGAACCTCGTTCGAGACTACCGCTTCGTCGCGCCTGAGAGCTACCAGGACTTTGCCGAGGACGAGCGATCGAAGGATCGCGAAGCGGCATGGGAAGTGTTCCGTCAATTCACCGAAGACATTCCTGAAGAGCAGAAAAAGGCCACCTTCGATGAGCAATTCCCGCCGGGTTATTTTGCCCATCAACGGGCTTTTGGGAGCGAGGGGAAATACGGCTCCTGGCTCGCCAAACAGCCGATCATCATCAAGATCAACGGAGTCGTTTTTCTACATGGTGGTCTCACG
>JBOGJF010000742.1:0-5416 GCA_050747785.1 Vicinamibacteria bacterium | reverse complement strand
ACCTCTTCCTTGGCCGATCACCTGGACTGGCAATTGCGTCTTTCGGCTGGCGACGACATCTTGCGCGAGATCGGCCAGGCGATCATCGGCAACATCGACGACGACGGCTATCTGCAGGCGTCCGTCGACGAGATCTGCGCCATGGGGAATTACAATCGGGAGGACGTCGAAAAGGCTCTCACCCTCGTGCAGAGCCTCGACCCGGTGGGCGTCGCCGCCCGCGATTTGCGCGAATGCCTCCTCATCCAGATAAAGCACCTGGAAATCGACGACACCCCGGTCCACACGATGGTCTCCGAGCATCTCAACTTGCTACAAGCGCACCGGTTCAACGAAATCGCGAAGGCCATGGGACTACCCATGGACGAGGTCATCCACCATTGCGAGATCATCCGCCGGCTCGACCCGAAGCCGGGATCGAAGTATAACCAGAAGAAGAGTCAATACGTCACACCCGACGTTTACGTGGTCAAAGTAGAGGACAAATACGAGATTATCTTGAACGAGGATCGTTTGCCGCAGCTTCGCATCAGCTCGGTCTACCGGCGGATGCTGGAGAACAAGTCCGCGGACAACGAGGCGACGCGCTCCTACGTCAAGGAGAAGCTCCGAAACGCGTTATGGCTCATCAAGTCCGTGGATCAGCGGCAGAAGACCATCTACAAGGTCTCGGAAAGCATCGTACAGCAGCAGAAAGAGTTCCTCGACAAGGGGCTCGAGTATTTGAGACCCCTGGTTCTGCGCGATGTGGCGGTCGACATCGGCATGCACGAATCGACGGTGTCCCGCGTCGTGACGAACAAGTACATTCATACGCCTCAGGGTGTCTTCGAGATGAAGTACTTCTTCCACAGTGGCATCGCCAGTACGTACGGCGAGAGCGTGTCCTCGGTCACCATCAAGCAGCGCATCAAGAAGATCGTGGAGGAAGAGAACCCCAAGAGACCGCTTTCCGACTCCAAGATCGTCAAGATCCTCGAAGGGGAGGGACTCATGCTCGCCCGCCGCACGATTGCGAAGTACCGTGAGGAGCTACGGATCCCTCCGTCCAATCAGCGAAAGAATCTGTACACGAGCCCTTTTGCCAACTAGCAGGCGGCCCGGCCGAATCGTCGCCTGCTAGTTGGGCTGCGAAAGCACCGACGGAGACCCTCTGCATGAACATTCACATCACCGGTCGTCACATCGATGTCACCGATGCACAAAGACAGCTCATCGAATCGAAGCTGAGCAAGCTGGGGCGGTTCATCGACGGTATCACGGATATTCACGTGACGCTGTCGGTTGAAAAATACCGGCAGCGCGCGGAGGTCCAGGTCCATAGCCGCGGGAACACTTATCTCACTGCGGCCGAGGAGTCGGAAGATCTTTACTCGTCGATCCAGCAGGTCATCGAGAAGGTCCAGGCCCAGGCCCGAAAGCACAGCGACAAGCGTGTCCGGAAGAAGCGGCGTGCGGCCCGCCGCGAGGACGCGGGAACGTTCAATGTGCTGGCCGCGCGTGAGTCCGGGAACGCGGGAGGCCTCGAGCCAGGGATGATGGACGACGAGGGAATCGGGCCTCGGGTGGTGGAGACCCAGAGTTTCGTGATCAAGCCGTTATCGGTCGAGGAGGCCGTGGCGGAAATCGACGGGGGAGCGGCGGAGTTTCTGGTTTTTCGCAATGCTCTCAACGAGCGCGTGAACGTGATCTATCGCCGCCGCGATGGCAACTATGGCTTGATCGACCCGGGAGGCCAGTAGCTCTGGCCGTCGGTTCCCGAGAGAGCCCGAAAGAGGCGCGTATGCGGCCCTTGACCCGGAAGAGCCAGCCATCCTTTCGAGTCGGCGATCTCTTGGATAGCCCCACGGCCGCTCTCCTCCAACTCGCTCTGGTCGCGGGCAAGAGCGGACTGACGCGGCCTATCCGCGTCCCGAGCATCGAACGTCCGCGCGCGGAGAGCGGTGCCGCGCCCGACGGCAGGCAACCCCAGCCCGGGGGTGTCCTCTTGATCGACGCCGCCGAGTCCTCGCGTCTCACCGCGCTGCCCGCCGTTCGGCGTCGTCGTCTTCTCGAGTCGTGGATGAGCTTGCCGGTGGCGGCGGTCGTCACCTCGGGTCAAAAGGCCTGTCCGCCCGAGCTTTACGCGATCGCGCGGCGACGGCGGGTGCCCATCCTGAAGACGAAACTCTCGAGCAAGGACGCGGTGAACCGCATCGGACGTCTGCTACAGGAACGCCTGGCGGCTCGCCAAATCGTCCACGGCGTGCTGATGGAAGTGCGCGGGCTCGGGGTTCTCATCATTGGCGAAAGCGGGATTGGTAAGAGCGAGTCGGCGGTCGAGCTCATCGAGCGCGGGCATCGCCTGGTCGCCGACGACGTCGTGGAAATCGAGTACCGGGATGGTACTCTGGTCGGGCGCAGTCCGGAGGTGATCCGGTACTACATGGAGCTTCGTGGCGTGGGCGTCGTCAACATCAAAGAGCTCTACGGCGCGGGCGCCATCCAGCTCTCCACGCCCCTCGGGCTCGTCATCCGTCTCGAACGGTGGGACGAATCTGCGGAAGTCGAGCGTCTAGGCCTGGAGCATCGGACCCATCGGTTGCTCGGTGTCGATTTGCCCCTGGTGACGATGCCCGTGGGACCGGGGCGAAACCTCGCGATGTTGATCGAGGTAGCGGCCCGCAATCAGTTGATGAATGCTCGTGGCCGACACGCCGCGCGACACCTTGCAACGAGGGTCATGCGTGCCGCGCGCCGACGAGCGAGACCCAAATCGACCGACGATGGCTAAGAAGAAGACTCAGGCCCGCTTCGTCTTCATCACCGGTCTTTCGGGCTCAGGGAAGACGTTGGCCATGAAGACGCTCGAGGACGCGGGATTTTTCTGCGTGGACAACCTTCCCCCGTCGCTTCTTGGACCGTTCGCGGAGCTCACCGCCAAGGGAGGGGATAGCCTCGATCGGGTCGCAGTGGTCGCCGACATCCGCGAGAGAGAGTTCTTGAAGGATTTCCCGGATGTCTTCCGCCGCCTCCGCCAGCGCGGGTTCGAGACCACACTGATTTTCTTCGAAGCACGAGAGGAAATCTTGGCTCGGCGCTTCAGCGAGAGCCGGCGTCCTCATCCTCTCGCCGTGGGCAAGGGATCGGTTCGTGACGCGGTCCGGAAAGAACGCCGCAAGCTCTCGGCGATCCGGCGCCTGGCCGACCAGGTGCTGGACACTTCAGAGATGACGGTCCACGAGCTGCGCCGCTATTTACTGGATCAGTTCCAGGATGCCGACACGACCCGGGGACCGGCGATCAACGTCCTCTCCTTCGGCTACAAGTTCGGGGTGCCCCACGACGCGGATCTTGTCTTCGACGTGCGATTCCTCGTCAACCCGTTCTTCGAAAAGCACCTTCGCCACAAGGACGGGAACGACCCTAAGGTCGAGCGCTTCCTGTTCTCTTACCCCGCCACGCGTGAGCTCATCGCGAAGCTCGAGTCATTTGTCAATTACTTGATTCCACAGTATACGTCGGAGGGGAAGAGTTATCTCACGATCGCCATCGGATGCACCGGGGGCCGGCACCGTTCGGTCATGATAGCGAACGTGATGGCGCGCAAGTTGAAAAAGCAGGGTCTGTCGGTCACGCTGACCCATCGCGACTTGGTCGCGGAGGGACGGGAGGGGGAGTAGTTGATTGGAATACTGGTTGTCACGCATGGGCAGCTCGCGCGAGAGCTGGTCACGGCGGCGGAAATGATCGTGGGCGATATTCCCAACGTCGGCGCCGTTTCCATCGGATGGCACGATGACCCCGACGACGCGCAGGAGGAGATCCTGGAGGGCATCAAACGGGTCGAGACCGGAGAGGGAACGGTCGTGCTCACTGACATGTTCGGAGGAACGCCTTCCAACCTGAGTCTAGCGTTCCTCGAGAAGGATCGGGTGGAGGTCGTCACCGGCGTCAACCTGCCGATGCTGATCAAACTCGTTAATTTGCGCAGCTCGGAGGGCGTCGATCTGGAGAAGGCTGCTCGCCAGGTGTCTGCGCAGGGCAAGGAGAGCATTTGTCTAGCGAGCGACCTCTTGGCGGCGAAGAATACCCTGCAGGAAGAGGGACCGGGTGGTTGAACGGAGGGTTGGGATCATGAATCCGCTCGGGCTACACGCCCGGGCGGCGGCGCAATTCGTAAGAACCGCCACGCAGTTCAGCTCCAAGGTCACGGTGAGTAAGGACGGGACGACCATCGATGGCAAGAGCATCCTGGGGATCCTCTTTCTCGCCGCCACGTCGGGCAGCGAGCTCACCATTGCCGCGACCGGCGCCGACGAGGACGAAGCTGTCGACGCCCTGGTCAAACTGGTCGCAAGCGGCTTCGGAGAAGGGACCTAGGTTTTTCGAGACCCATGAGCGTCGTGGTACCCAGTCCGAGCGCTTCCGGCCGCGCCCAGCAACCCCGCCCCATCGTCTTGCATGGTGCCGGGGGCGCACCGGGTATCGCGGTGGCCCGGGCTCTCGTCCTCCAACATCAGGAAGTTCCGATCTTTCGAATTCCCATCGCCCGCTCGCAGGTGGACGCCGAGTGCGCTCGCGTGGAAGCGGCTCAGAAGCTCACCCGCGCGCAGCTAGAAGATATGAAGTCCCGTACCGTGGATCGTCTCGGCGGGGAGCACGGGTACATCTTCGACGCCCAGATACTCATGTTGGATGATCCGTTGTTGGTCGACCGGACGCTCGACATCGTTCGGGAGCAGCGGGTGAACGCAGAGTGGGCCTTGAAGGTCACGCTCGGAGAGCTCGCCGCCGTTTTCGATTCGTTAAAAGACGATTACCTTCGCGAGCGGAAGGGGGACATCTTCGACGTGGGCGGCCGTTTGCTCCGCAATCTCGCCGGTGGGCAGCAGCGGCACTACGGCCGGCTCGAGCGAGACTATGCGCTCGTCTCGGACATCGTGCGTCCTTCCGACCCCGGACAGCTCGACTGGGAGCACATCGCCGGCCTGGCCATGGAAGGCGGAAGCCGCACCTACCACACGGCGATCCTCGCTCGGTCGCTGGGTATCCCTTGCGTCGTGGGCGTTCCCAATCTCATGTGCCACGCCACCCCGGGAACCCCGCTCCTGCTCGACGGTAGCGAGGGGCTGGTGGTCGTGAACCCGGATCGACAAATGATTCGGGAGTATCGCGCCCGACAACGAAAATATCGCTCCCTCAAGGAGAAGTGGGCCGAGATGCGGAACCTGCCCGCGGAGACGGTCGACGGGCATCGGGTGGCGATTCAGGCGAACATCGACTCTCCGGACGACTGCGCGGACGCGGTGGCCCAATCGGCGGACGGCATCGGCTTGTTTCGCTCCGAATGGCTCTTGAATCGGTCCACGGGTGAGTTCCCGGGGGAAGAGGAACAGTTCGAGGTCTATCGAGGCCTGGTGGAACAGATGAAACC
>JBOGJF010000741.1:0-3674 GCA_050747785.1 Vicinamibacteria bacterium | reverse complement strand
AGGCCCATGAGCGGATGTCGGATTACTTCGGTGGGAGTAGCGAGATCTGGACACCGGATAACCTGAAGAGCGGCGTCGTATGGGCGGACCGCTACGAGCCAGGAATCAACCGGACGTACGAAGAGCTGGCCTCGCACTATGGCGCGGTCGTGATCCCGGCTCGAGTCGCCAAGACTACTACCGTCTCACCGTGGGGGAGGTTGGTTTGCCGCCCCTTCGAGAAAGGCGCAGTGACATTCCGAAGTTTGCCTTCTACTTTCTGGACGAGATTAACCAGAAGCTCAAGAAGCGTCGCCGGTTCGCGCCGGAGGCGCTCGTTGCCCTGCAGTCCTACGATTGGCCGGGCAATGTGAGAGAGCTGCAAAACGTGGTACAGCGATCCGCGCTCCTTTGTCGCGAAGAGGAGATAGGCCCCGGCCATCTTCAACTTCTGGGTGAGGGCATGAGTGTCTCCGGAAACGGTATGCCCGAACCTCACGAGGGGTTTTCTCTCGAAGCGCACTTAAAAGAGACGCGCCGCCGCCTCTTCGACCGAGCGCTCGAGCTCGCCTCGGGCAACCAAAGCCAGGCGGCTAGGCTCCTGGGCGTGACCCCGCAAGCGGTCTTCAAATTCGTTCGGGACCGCGACTAAGCAAGCTCTAGAGTCCGATGTCTTCCAGCGATTCCGCCGCGACAAACCGATCGAGGTAAGCATCTAGCTCTGCGGCAGACTGCACGGCCGCCACTTTGGCAATGGTATCCGGTCTAAGCGAGCCGAATTTCGCTGTGAGAAGGCGCAGAAGGGTCTCGCGCTTGCCCTGAATGACACCGGCCTCTCGACCTTCCTTGCGACCCTCCCCACGCGCGCGATCCAACCAGGTTTCTTTCACTTCCTGCACGGTTCGAAATTCCTTTCTCGCGAGCAGTCGCTCGAAGCGTCGCTGCTCGTCGTCCGAGAGCTTGAAGTAGGTCTCGATGATGTTGACCAGCAGTAACTTCCGCGCATCGAGCCCGCTCGTCATCACCCACCGCAACATCTGATGCCTAAGCAACGCCGGATCGCGGTACCCGGTCCTAGACATGAGGGCTGCCAGCGCCACGCCAAGCGGTCCGCTACCAAGATACTCCTTGGCCCTGAGACGCGCCAGTCCCACGCTCGCGAAACGAAACCGTAAGATCTCTCGACCGAAGAGACTCTGTTGGTACTTCTCGTCTACCAGACCTTTCCCGCCCTGCAGGTAGAGCACAATCGAGAAGACGGGAACCCGGTGACGCAGCCAAAGCAAGGCGTAATACTCGAACATGCGCTTCGCGAGATCCTTCTCGGGTCTCGACTGAACCTCGACATGTACCAGCACGACCTCGGGGTCGCCCTCATGGGTCTTGAGCCTAGCCGCGACGTCGACCTCCCGACTCGTCCCCCCCGGAAAATCCAGGGGAAGCTCCTTGTCGAGAAACTCCACCGTTCCGAAATCAAGCCGTCGCGCCACCGTGGGAAAGAACAGCTCGAGGAACTCCTCCAGGAACTTCTCCAATACCTTCTTGAAGTACAAGTCGTGCGCCACGTCTCCTCCTTCCTGAAGGAGACGAAATCGGGACCGAGAAGCCTCCCTGGGACCCCGCCCGGAGCCGGAGGGGCGATGTCATTCGACCTGCCGCGTGAATTCTCACGGTGGGCATGGCATAATTCCCAAAGAGGCAAGAGCTTGAGTCAGTTAACCCGCAAAGATGTCCTTACAAGGATCGCTTCTGAGCGAGCGCTCCTGGAGGAGTACGGCGTCAGGTCTCTGTCTCTGTTTGGCTCCATCGCACGGGGAGAGGCCGGCGAGGAAAGTGACGTAGATCTTCTGGTGGAGTTTGCTCACCCCATTGGCATCTTCCGGTTTGTGCGTCTAAAGCGCGCCCTCGAAACGGTTTTGGGCCGACGCGTCGACTTGGCCACACCGAGCTCCCTGAAACCCCAGCTTCGCGATCGGATCCTAAAAGAAGCGATCCGTGCCGCCTAGAGACAGGCGTCTTCGCATCGAGGATATGCTCGATGCTGCCGAAGCCATCGCCAAGTTCGTTGAAGGCGCCGATTTCGAGACCTTCCGCCAAGACCGGAAAACCGTTGACGCGGTTGTCAGAAACCTCGAAGTGATAGGGGAGGCTGCTCGCCATGTGCCCGATTCAGTGCGCGAGAGATTCAGCGAGATCCCGTGGGACCGATGTCGTAGGTATGCGGAGCATCCTCATCCACGAATACTTCGGCATCGACTATGAAATCCTCTGGCACACGGTACAGGCCGACCTTCCCGCCTTGGTGCCCAGCCTCCAGTCGATCCTGGAACAGGATGACGTCTGAGACCTAACCGCCGCCCGAAGCACATTCCAACCCACGTTCAATCCCTTCAACCAGGGTTGAGCCCCCGGGCTGTTCGAACCGCGTAGACCCCTTCGTTTCGGCCCTTCCGTGCCGTCTAAACCTGGCACGATCCTCGCTATACGCGAACGTCACCCACAAAGGGTGCCGAAATTATTAAGAGCTGGATTCAGTCCCCACCTGAACCAGCCGGCGGGAGCGAGGCCAAAGCAAGCCCGCAGTTAATGAGGAGTCATTTCAGATGTCGATCAAACTGGGCGAAATCCTTCTCCGCGAAAAACACATCACCGAGGAACAACTCCAGCAGGCGCTAGCCGAACAAAAACGAGGCGGGTTCCGGCTGGGACACGCCGTCGTCAAGCTCGGATTCGTCAAGGACGAGACCATCGCCGCCATCCTTTCCCGCCAGTACGGCGTTCGGTATATCGACCTCACCAAGGTCGAAATCGACCCCCAGGTTCTGAGAAAAATCCCTGCGGACACCGCCCACAAATACCTCGTCATTCCGGTCTCCCGAAACGGCCAAGACCTCACGGTCGCAATGGCCGATCCCACCAACATCTTCGCCATGGACGAAATCCGTTACCGGACGGGCTACCACGTCAAGCCGCTCGTCGCGACCGAGACCGCTATTCAAGACGCCATCGAGAAATATCTCGGAAAGGCCACCAGTCTCGAGCTGAAGGAGAGCGAGAGGGCGCTCATGGAGCTCGATGACCCCGATGTCGAGGTGCTCGAGGAAACCGACGAGCTCGATCTGGAAGAGCTCGAGCGGGGGAGCGAAGACGCCCCGGTCGTCCAGCTCGTCAACCACATCCTCACTGACGCCGTGCGCCGGGGCGCGAGCGATATCCATATCGAGCCCTTCGAACGCGAGCTCCGCGTTCGCTGCCGCATCGACGGCATCTTGTACCTGGTCATCAACCCACCGCTCAAGCTCAAGGAGAACATCACGACCCGCATCAAGATCCTCGCCAAGCTGGACATCGCGGAAAGGCGCATCCCTCAGGGCGGCCGCTTCAAGATCCGCACGAAAGGCAATGGCAAGATGCGCGAGCTCGAGTTCCGGGTCTCCGTCCTGCCGACGCTTTTCGGGGAAAAGGTCGTCCTGCGGCTCCTCGACAAAGACCAGCTTCAGCTCGACATGACCAAGCTGGGTTTCGAGAGAGCCTCCCTCTCGCGCTTCGAACAAGCCATCTTGAAGCCCTGGGGCATGGTGCTCGTAACCGGCCCCACCGGAAGCGGCAAGACCAATACGCTTTACTCGGCCATCAGCCGGCTCAACACCATGGAGACCAACATCATGACCGCCGAGGACCCCGTGGAATTCAAC
>JBOGJF010000740.1:0-3287 GCA_050747785.1 Vicinamibacteria bacterium | reverse complement strand
CTGTCAACGCTTCGCCTTCGTCCTTGCGGACGACTACGCATGACTCGGGGTCGGTGTCGGTCGCTAGCCTTTCACCGTATGACTTTTTCATTCACTACACCTCGCCGGTTTGACCGGCGCACGGAGGTTCCATGCCCGCACAATTCGGCGTGAGGCTCATCGGTATCGTTTACCTCGCCTTTGGGATTATCGGGTTCCTTCCCGTTGATGCCCTCAATCCGATTCGGGAAGAAGGGATTGGTGCGCGGTATCTTCTAGGCCTCGTGGCGATCAACCCCCTGCACAACGTCATCCACCTCACCGTGGGGCTGAGCGGGCTGTGGGCGGCCAAGAGCGCGAAGAGCGCCCAGGCGTGGGGAAAGGTTTTTGGAGTGGTCTTGCTCGCTCTCTTCGCCGCCGGTATGGTGCAAGCTTTTTTGGAGGGATTCCCGTTCGATCAGTCTCTTCTTGGAGCGATTCCGCTGAACTCGCCGGGACACGTCTTACATCTGGTCTCGGGAGGTATCGCTCTTTACCTCGGACTGATCAAAGCCCCGCCATCCTAGCCACAACGTCATGCAGGGGGTGGCCCGACGTTCAAAGCCACGGCGAGTCGGTCGGCCACCGCGAGCCCATCGAGTGTCGGCCGGAGGCAATCTCCGTCGACATCGAGGAGTCTTTCGGCCGCGAGCTTCGCCACGACCTCTTCGTTGAGCTTCAGGAAGTCGACGTCGAAGCGCTCGCGAACCCACGCGAGATCCAAACCGTCTTTGGTACGCATGCGGAGCATGACCGCTTCTAGAAGAAGCTCCTCGTCGCTGAGTGTCTCCCGTCCCTCGACCGTGCTTTCTCCGCCATCGATCTTCTTCTGCCAGTCGAAAAACGATCGTTCGCTCCAGAAACGGCAGCCTCCATCGAAGGAATGAGCCGACGGCCCGAGGCCAAGATAGGGCGTGTGGTACCAGTATTTCTGATTGTGGCGGGAGCGGTGCGCTTCGGACCGGGCGAAGTTCGAGACTTCGTAGCCCTCGTAGCCCGCATCGGCGAGCAGCTCGTGGGTCAGACGGAAGAGATCCGCCTGTGCATCTTCCGAAGCCTCCATGACCTCCCCTTTCCTTTTTCTCAGTCCAAAAAGGGTGCGGTCGTGAATCGTGAGCTGATAGCAGGACAGGTGATCGGGTTTCAGGGCGATCGCGGCTCCGAGCTCCTTTCGCCAATCGGCTAACTCCTGTCCCGGACGGCCGTAGATCAAATCTAGAGAGAGGCTCTCGAATCCCGCCTCGCGCACTCGACCCACGCTCCGGCGCACGTCCTCGACGGTATGGTGCCGACCGAGCCATGGGAGCGCCTGGTCGTCCAGGGATTGAACGCCGAGCGAGAGTGTTCGAATGCCGAGCTCCCGCCAAACGGTGAGCGATGAGGGCGCCACGTCCTCCGGATTGGCCTCCAGGAACCATCGACAATCCGAGTCCAGCCAGCCCTTTTTCGAAATGGTGCTTGCGATCTCGGAGAGGCCCTCGGCATAGAGAAACGATGGGGTGCCGCCTCCAAAGTACACGGTGTCGAAGCCCCACATCTTCTCGTCCGCGAGCTCGATCTCCCTTAGAAGATGGGAGACGAACCGCTCCTGCCGCGCCCGGTTTCCGGTCAGGACCGCGAAGTCGCAGTAAGGACAGATCGAAGAGCAGAAAGGAATGTGAACGTAGAGCCCGGGCTTACTCGACCTCGAAGACCGATCAGGATTCATCCGTCTTGAGGACGGCCACGAAGGCCTCCTGGGGGATCTCGACGGCGCCTACCATCTTCATCCGCTTCTTCCCTTCTTTCTGCTTCTCGAGGAGCTTGCGCTTGCGGGTGATGTCTCCGCCGTAGCACTTGGCCGTGACGTCTTTCCGGTAAGCGTTGATGGTGGTGCGCGCGATGACCTGGCCTCCGATGGCGCCCTGAATCGCTATCTTGAACTGCTGCTTGGGAATCGTCTCGGCGAGGCGCTCACAGTAGTGAAGGGCCCGGGGACGCGCGTTGTCCACGTGGACGAGCTGCGAGAGAGCATCGACGATCTCCCCGTTGACGAGAATGTCCACCTTGACGATCTTGGTCTCGCGATAGTCGAGCATCTCGTAATCGAAGGAGCCATAGCCCTGGGTGAGGGTCTTCAGACGGTCGTTGAAGTCGAAGAGCACCTCGGCCAAAGGCAGCTCCGACGTAAGCTCCACTCTCCCCACCGCGAGGTAATTGAAACTCGTGTTCACGCCGCGCCGCTCGCGGCAAAGCTCCATGACCGCCCCCAGATACCTCTCCGGCATCATCACCGAAGCCTTGATGAAGGGCTCCTCGGTCTTGATGATGTGCATCGGATCGGGGTAGCGGCTCGGGTTGTCCACCATCACCAGACCTTCTTTCTCGGTGGTGATGCGATATTGAACCGACGGAGCCGATAGCAGCAACGAGAGATCGTATTCGCGCTGGAGGCGCTCCTGGATGACGTCGAGATGTAAGAGGCCGAGAAAACCGCAGCGGAACCCGAACCCGAGGGCCGCCGAAGAATCCTTCTGATATGTCAGCGCCGGATCGTTGAGCGTGAGTTTTTCCAAGGCTTTCGTCAGGTCTTCGTAGTCGTCGGTCGACATCGGGTAGATGGAAGAGAAGACGACCGGTTTGGCCTCTTTATAACCGGGCAAAGGCTTAGCCGCCGGGTTGTCTTTGAGGGTGATGGTGTCGCCAATGGCGATGTCATGCACCGCCTTGATGTTGGCGATGAGGTAACCCACCGCTCCGGCAGATAGCTCTTCCTGCTTGACCCGCTTGAGCTGGAGCAGCCCTACTTCCTCGACATCGTATTCCTTCCCGGTGTGCATGAACCGGAGCGTCTCTCCGGGCTTCACGGTTCCCTGCTTGATGCGGCAATAAAGAATCACGCCGCGATAGGAGTCGTACTGCGCGTCGAAGATGAGCGCCTGGAGCGGGGCCTCGGGGTCGCCGGTCGGGGCCGGTAGCTTTTCAATGATGGCCTCCAAGAGCTCGTCGATGCCCTGCCCCAACTTCGCCGAAACGGGAATCGCCTCCAGAGCATCGAGTCCCAAGTCGGTTTCGATTTCCTCCTGGACTCGGTCGATGTCGGCCGCGGGGAGATCGATCTTATTGATGACCGGAAGCAACGTGAGATTGTGCTCCATCGCGAGATATAGGTTGGCCACCGTCTGCGCCTCAACACCCTGAGCGGCGTCCACCAAGATGAGCGCCCCATCGCTCGACATCAAGGAGCGGCGCACCTCGTGGGAAAAGTCCACGTGGCCCGGCGTGTCGAT
>JBOGJF010000739.1:0-8302 GCA_050747785.1 Vicinamibacteria bacterium | reverse complement strand
ACACCGACGTGAAGGTCCCGGTCTGGGGCTTCGCAAGCTCGCCGTTGGTGGTCGACGACGTCGTCATCGTCGCCACCGCGGGCGCGCTCGTCGCCTACGACGCCGCCACCGGCGACCCGCGCTGGTTCGGCCCGAAAGGGGGCTGGGGCTACAGCTCGCCACATCCGGTGACGATCGACGGGGTCGCGCAGATCCTCCTCCTGAACGGAGCCGGTGTGATCAGCGTCGCGCCGGCCGACGGCACGCTGCTCTGGGAGTACGAGTGGCCGGGCGACGGCATCGTGCAGCCGGCGCTGACCGCGGACGCCGACGTTCTGATCGGCACGGGCTCCGGAATGGGTGCCGGCGCCGGAATGGGCGTGCGCCGCATCGCGGTCGCGCAAGGACCCGGCGGATGGACCGTCGAAGAGCGCTGGACCTCGATCGCGCTGAAGCCCTACTTCAACGATTTCGTCGTTCACGAAGGCCATGCCTTCGGTTTCGACGGCGGCATCCTCGCGTGCATCGACCTCGAGGATGGCAAGCGCAAGTGGAAGGGCGGACGCTACGGCCACGGCCAACTCGTGCTGTTGCCGGACCAGGACTTGCTGCTGTTGCTGTCGGAGGAGGGTGAGCTGGCGTTGGTCGAGGCGTCCCCCGACCAGTTCACGGAGCTCGCGCGGTTTCCGGCGATCAAGGGAAAGACTTGGAACCACCCGGTGCTGGTCGGCGACGTCCTGCTGGCTCGCAACGGCGAGGAGATGGTCGCGTTCCGGCTGTCCCTCGCGGGCCGCTGAAGGGGGGTTGCGACCCGACGAGCGGCGCCGGCATTAACCGTGGAGCACGAGCAAAAAAGGAAGCGAAGATCCTGAAGCACGACCCTACGGCCCCGCTGGCCATGGGAACGTTGGCGGCACTCGCGGGTGCCAAGCTGCTGCTGCATGCGTCAGCGATGGATCAGTACGGTTACTTCCGCGACGAACTCTACTACCTCGCGAGCACCGAGCATCTCGCGTGGGGTTACGTGGACCATCCACCGCTCTCGATCGCTGTCCTGGCAGTGATCCGGGCGTTGCTAGGGGATTCGCTCCTCGCGTTACGAACAGTTCCGGTATTGGCGGGCATCGCCACCGTATTCATCGTGGGCGTCCTCGCCCGCGAGCTTGGAGGCGGGCGCTTCGCGCAGGGTCTCGCGGCACTCGCCGCTTTCGCCGCTCCAGTTTTTCTCGGCGAGGGGCGCTACTACTCGATGAATGCGCTCGATCAGCTTTTCTGGGCGCTTGCGATGTTGTTGCTTCTCCGGGCACTGGACACGGGAAAACGCAGGCACTGGATCGCTCTCGGTCTGGTGCTGGGACTGGGTCTCTTGAACAAGATCAGCGTTCTATGGCTGGGCGGTGGAATGGTCGTCGGGCTGCTCCTCACGCCGCATCGGCGTGTGCTCCGACAGATCGGGCCGTGGTTGGCGGCATCGGTCGCAGTGGCCATGTTCGCACCCTTCATCATCTGGCAGTTCCGACACGGGTGGCCGATGGTCGAGTTCATTCGGAACGCGACGTCGCTCAAGATGGTGGCGCTGTCACCCCTGGCCTTCTTGATCGATCAGGTCCTGAATATGAATGTCGGTGGTACTCCGGTCTGGGTCGCCGGCATCCTGTTCGGTCTCTTCTCCCGCGCAGGCGCCTCGGGACGCGTGCTCGTCTGGATCTATCTCGCCGTCCTGGCACTGCTCCTGGTCGCGGGGAGTGCGCGGGCCTCGTACGTCGCCCCTGCGTACAGCGGACTCTTGGCACTCGGAGCCGTGGGGATCGAGCGCTTTTCGGTGGCGCGGCGACGGGCCTGGTGGCGCCCTGCGGCCGTCCTGCTGACCGTCGCGGGTGGCATCGTCACGGTTCCGCTGGCGCTCCCGGTCCTCCCGGTCGAGACGTTCGTCCGCTACCAGGCCGCGCTCGGCCTTTCACCTCGAACGGAGGAGCGTCATGAAATGGCTAATCTGCCTCAGCACTTCGCTGACATGTTTGGTTGGGAGGAGATGACGGCCTTGGTGGCCGAAGCGTATGGAAGGCTAACACCGGAGGAGCGACGGCACTGCAGAGTGTTCGGTCAGAACTACGGCGAAGCAGGCGCAGTCGACATCCTTGGACGTAGATTGGGACTTCCGCCGGCACTGAGTGGTCACAACAGTTATTGGATCTGGGGTCCCGGCGACGCCGAGTGGGACGTGTTGATCATCATCGGAGGGGACAGGGAGGACAACGCCGAGTTCTTCGAGGACATCGAGATCGTGGGACAAACGAGCTCCAAATGGTCCATGCCCTACGAGCGCGGCCTGGATGTTTCGATCGCGCGCCGTCCGAAGGTCGCCATCCGCGACGCCTGGCCTCGGCTGAGGATGTTCATCTAGAGGGCGGAACCAGCGAAATCGACGCCGAGCCCGGCGGTGCAGACGGACATCGCCCAAGCCGCTGGTCGGACGCAGTCATGAGGAGCGGAGGAGGAGAGCATGAGACGGGTTCGCTACTCGGTTGCCATGACCCTTGACGGATATGTTGCTGGCCCAAACGGTGAGAGCGACTGGATCATCGTAGATCCCGAGATCGACTTCGCGGCCTTGGCGAGCTCCTTCGACGCGATGCTGTTGGGCCGAAGGACGTACGAGGCGGCGCGGCAGCAGGGTGGAGGGCCAGCAATGCCCGGGATGCAAGCGTATGTCCTCTCTCGCACGCTGGGACAGTCCGACTGCCCGGGCATGACGGTGTCGAACAACGCCCGAGACACCGTGACGAAGCTGAAGGCTGCGCCGGGCAAGGACATCTGGTTGTTCGGCGGTGGGTCACTCTTCCGCAGCCTGCTCGGGATGGGTTTCGTGGATACGGTCGAGGTAGCTATCATTCCTGTGCTTCTCGGTGGAGGCATACGGTTGCTGCCCGATCCCGCGGAGCGGGCGAAGTTGAAGCTCACCAAACAGAGGGTTTATACGAAGACGGGCACAGTGGCACTCGAGTACGACGTGGCGTGAATCGACACGCGTAGGCGCGGAACCGGCTAGACGGAAAGCATGAACGGTATGGGGCGGTTTCGATATCCTTGCGGAGAAAATGGCGGGCCTTCATGTCTAACACGCGCTTACCGGTGAAAGCATCGGTCTTTGTTGGCACTAGTCTCGACGGCTTCATCGCCCGAGTCAATGGTGACCTCGATTTCCTGCCGCCAGGCGGCGGCGAGCCGCACGGCTACGATGAGTTCATGGCTACGGTGGATGCGCTTGTCATCGGCCGCAAGACTTTCGAGACAGTCTTGAAGTTCGACACGTGGCCCTATGGTGAGAAGCCCGTTTTCGTGCTCAGCACCCGCACGCTTGTCCCCGCCCCGCTCGGGGCCGTCGTGGAGCGTATGTCGGGGGATCCGGCTGAAATCGTGTCGCAGCTTGAAGGTCGCGGCATCCGGCATATCTACGTGGATGGCGGGATCACCATTCAGCGGTTTCTCCGGGCCGGGCTCATTCAACGTCTCACTATCACACGCGTTCCGGTACTGATCGGTGCCGGGATCCCGCTCTTTGCCGCTCTAGAGCGGGACATCGTCCTCAGGCACGTCGAGACGCGGCAGTATGCCAGCGGTCTCGTCCAGAGTGAGTATGTGGTTGTCGGCTGACAAGCGCCGCAAGCTGATGGTCGGCGTGGCCGTTGGGTGAATGGGGAGAGGGTAGCGTCGTGACTTTCCAGGCCGTCGCGGCGCTCGGGTTTGCGCCACATTCGGGTTGGGCTGCAGTGATCGGTATGGGCGGGGGCGACGTGCCCCCTCGTGTCCTGGTCTGAGAGCGTGTCGAAATGATAGACGCGCATGCTCCTGAATCGAAGCAGCCCTATCACGTCGTGGAGGGTCTCCCGATCGAAAGAGCGACAAAGCGTCTGGCCGATTACGAGGCGGCAGCCGCGACGATGGCACACGAGGGAATCCAGCGAATCGTTGACCAACTCCGCCAAGGCGGCCGGAAGGTGATTGGAGTTGGTATTCTGGAGTCGGCGGGTCGCAAGGGGAGCTCGGTCGCCGACACGCTAGCGTCGCATGCTTTAATCCATGCCGCGGATGGCGATCACTTTCGGAACGCGATCGCCGCTGCGGCGACACGGTGTGGGCTGGCAGTGCGCCGAGTACGCGCTCGGGAACTTGACGCCGAAGCGGCCGCCACTATAGGCGAAACACCCGAAAGGCTACGTCAGGCTCTAAAGGAGTTAGGTCGCGACATCGGTCCACCATGGGGCGCTGACCAGAAGGCGGCCGCGCTCCTGGCTTGGCTCGTGTTGGCACGCGGGTTGGAGTAGAGACTGAACCCGCCGCTGGGCGGATGATGTGCGCCGTCATTCCTCGGTCAACGGTATGATGACCCTCATGCAACACGCGATTGTCCATGTTGCCCTCGTGGTCCGAGACTACGACGAAGCGATCGATTTCTTCTGCGGGAAGCTTCATTTCAGCCTGGTGGAAGATACGTACCAGCCCGAGCAAAACAAGCGGTGGGTACTCGTGGCACCTCCCGGCTCAGTCGGTACCACCCTTCTATTGGCCCGCGCCTCCACGCCTGCGCAGATTGCATCGGTTGGAAACCAAACTGGAGGCCGTGTCTTTCTCTTCTTGGCGACCGATGACTTCTGGCGCGACTACAAAGAGATGCTTTCCGCTGGAGTACGCTTCGTCCGGGAGCCCAAGGAGGCCCCGTATGGAACGGTGGCCGTCTTCGAAGATCTGTATGGGAATCTCTGGGATCTCGTCCAGCCGAAGCCCCGGTTGAATGACGAGACCGGAGCAACCGGGGATATGGGTGACCACAATGTCCGGCGACCCGGTTCATAGTCTCCGCTTAGAACGGGCGGAGTTGCCGGATGGAAACGCGATCGAGAGAGGGCGTCACGATGATCGTTAGAGATGAGAGGCGGGTGGAGAGACCAGCGAATGAACGCTATGCCAGATCGGCTGGAACGAGCTCGGGGCGAAAGCCGGTTTGGAGCGAAACGCGATTGGAGGAGCCCATGAAGACAATTTACCTGGTGCTTGCGATAGTCGGTGCGGTGCTCCCGTACGTCCTCTTCGTCCAGTACTTTGCGAGCGAGGGAGTGAGTGTCAGCCGATTCGTAACGGCACTCTTCGCGAACCCAGCCGCCGGTGGTTTCACGACGGATCTGCTGCTCTCCTCGCTTGCTTTCTGGTTATTCATGCTCCATCAGAGGAGTCGCGAGAAGGGACCGAGCCCGATCCTTTTCATCGCGCTCAATTTGCTGATTGGCCTCTCCTGCGCGTTTCCGGCCTATCTCTACTCTCGAGAGCGCAGGGCGAGCGAGGCGTGACGGAGTCTTGCTCGAGAGGAGCTTCTGGACCAGAATGCGTTTTCTAACTTTCGGGGGGCTATCATGTTCTTCTCACGGATCTCGAAATTCACGTTTTTCATAGGCACGGCGGCGGCGCTGGCTCTGTCGGGAGTCTGGGCGTACTCCCAAGGCGACATCGTCGACCCGGCCAAAAAGAGTCTACCCAATCCCAACCCCAAGGTGATCAAGGACTGGGGTCCGCTACCCGACGGCCGAACGTGGGGCTCCACGGCGGGCGTCGATATCGGTCCCGACGGTCAGGTCTGGTCGTACGACCGATGTGGAGCCTCCGCGCTCGCTGGAGGCTGCGACACCTCCCTCGTTGCGCCGATCCTCAAGTTCGATCGGCGAACGGGCGAGCTTCTCACGAGCTTCGGCGCGGGAATGTTCGTCCTGCCTCACGGGATCCACGTGGACCGCGAGGGAAACGTCTGGATCACCGACTCGCAGCGTAACGAGGCGGGAACGAAGGGGCTCCAGGTCATCAAGTTCAATCCTCAGGGCGAGATCCTGATGACGCTGGGGAAGGCGGGCGTGTCCGGTGACGGTCCGGATGTGTTCCAGGGGCCGTGCGACGTGATCACAGCTCCGAACGGCGATATTTTCATCTCGGACGGACACGATGGTCAGAGCGCGAATCCTCCACCCGGAGCGACCGGCCGCATCATGAAGTTCACGAAAGACGGGAAGCTCATCAAGGAGTGGGGCAAGATTGGCACGGCGCCGGGTGAGTTCCGCACGCCGCATGCTCTCGCGTTCGACTCCCAGGGTCGCCTGTTCGTTGCCGATCGGGGAAACCATCGTCTGCAGATCTTCGACCAGGACGGCAATTTCATCGACTCCTATCTTCAGTTCGGCCGCGTGAGCGGGATGTTCATCGATGAGGACGACACGCTTTATGCGATTGACTCCGAGTCGAATGCGACGCGCCACCCTGATTGGAGCACCGGCGTGCGGATCGGAAACGCGAGAGAGGACAAGGTCACGGCTTTCATCACACCGCATCCAACGGATGAGCCTCAAGGCGCGGCCGGAGAAGGTGTGGCTGTGGATCCGGAGGGAAATGTGTACGCGGCGGAGGGGCCCATCTCCCGTGAGGCCGCGGGCGGTGGCTTGACGAAATATCTCAAGCCGTAGCTTGAAGCCATTGGAACCACTGGGATAGTGCCGACGGCGCATCTCCTCTCCGGTCTCCACCATGACCTTATCGAGCTCTTTCGGCGTTTGGAGCCGCCGCTTTCTTGTACCGCGGGTTTAGTCCTCATTTCGCGTTTTTCGTTGTGTTGGGACTTCTTCTAGTCGCCGGGGCTCTGATGTGGTCGTACAAGGCAGGGGAGTAGGCGACGGCAGTATCGAAAAAGTAAGTCGCCCGGGGGAAATCGTGAATAAGGCTATCTCGGGCGGTGACGTGACCGAAGAGCTCACGCAATGGAGTCATCGGATCCTCGATGCGATCCAGCGAAAGGACTCCGCTGTGCTGGAAGAGGTTCTCGATGAGAGCTTCGTCCATATCTCCTCCCAGGGCCAGCGGCAGAGCAAACGGGAGTTCATCTCTGCGGTGACAGAGGCGACCTACTCGATCGAGGAGATCGGTTTCGACTGGCTCCGAGTCGAGAGTCGCGGGGAGGTCGGGGTCGCGGTCGGCATCCAGCGGGCGCGAGGTCACCTGCCGGATGGCATGGAGTTCCTATCCGTCGGGGCGTTCACCGATGTCTTCTGCCGAACCGACGACGGGTGGCGACTTTGGCTCGCGTACTCCGTAGAGAGATCCGAGTAGGCGGATGACGCGCCTGCTTCCCGGGATCCCGTCTGATGACACCGAGGTCCTCACGTGGCGGTGTAGGCCTGTCCCTGCTCCAGGCCTCCCGGATGGGATCTCGTATTCCGGAAGGTGACGGGCTCGGTCGGGCAGCCCGCGCACGATTGGACGTGGAAGTGAAGGTGAGGCTCCGTGCTCGAGCCGGTATCGCCGCTGAGCCCGATCGCTTGACCTTGCTTCACGCGTTCTCCCACGGCAACCAAGACGCCGCCTTTCGTCAAGTGCACGTAGGCGGCTATCGTTCCGTCGGCGTGCTGGATGTTGATGAAGTTCTCCTCCCCAACCCGCCTGGTGCCGTCCTCGTAGCGCTCCTCGACGAGGATCACGGTGCCGCTTCGGCTCGCGGTGATCGTGGTGCCGATGGGCATCAAGAAGTCGTAGGCGTATTGGACAACCGCGCCGGCGGCGTGAGATCCTGGCCCGCAGTTGCCCTGACCTATGACGAACGTCATGCCAACCGGGTAGGGCAACACGTGAGGCGAGGAGTCCTGTGGCGGATAGCTTGTGAGGCAGCCGGCCAGCCTTGGTTGAGTGGGCCCATCATCTCCACAGGAATACGAGCCGGCGGCGATCACGGCAAGCAGGAGCAAGTCGATCACGCCATCACGCGGACGACCCATGGAGACAATATAGACGTCCGTCCTCCCCGCGGCAACGCGGGCAGGAGATGTGAAACCATGTTTCAACGCGAACTGCACTGCTCGTTTTGCGGACGCGGGGAGAACGAGGTGGCGAAGCTCGTCGCCGGTGTCAAGGCCTATATTTGTGACGAGTGTGTCGCGATCGCGACGACCATCATGCGCGAGTCGACCCAAGGGGACGAAGAACGAGCCACGGAGTTTAAGAGAGACGAGTAACCGCCAGATGGCCGGCGGGGATCGCGACCACGGCGAGATCGGGAGAGGCCTTCCGCCCGGAGCGGTGCCCGCAGAAGCGGAAACAGTAGGCCGATCAAACGATGCGCGATCCCTGCCGAGTCATCCTGCTCGCGCCCGTCCTGTTGCTCTTGCATGTGGCGGAAGAGGCGCCGGGATTCGTCACCTGGCTCAACAACTTGGTGGCGGACGGAATCACGTTCCAACGCTTCGCCTGGGTCAACGGAGTCGGCTTTCTCATCACCCTCTCCGTAGCGATACTC
>JBOGJF010000738.1:0-8876 GCA_050747785.1 Vicinamibacteria bacterium | reverse complement strand
ACGCTCAATAGGATTCCCAGAGTCGCCATGCCATAGAGGAAGGAAATGATGATTCCGGCCAGAAGGACCGCCCTCGGGACGTCGCGGCGCGGATTTTTCATCTCGTCTCCCGCCGAGCTCGCGAGCTCGAAGCCGAGCGTGTTGTAGAGAAGCACGGGCAGGAAAACCACGGAGTCTCCCCAGGCCGGCAGCAGCCCGGAGAGTTCGAACTCGTTGGCCGCTGGCCGGCCGGCGAACAGTCGCGCGAGACCCAGGCAACCCAGACTGATGAAGATGGACGATTTGACCACCGCGGCGGTCGAGGGTATCCACTTCGACACCCGGAGGCGGACGACACCGACTCCGACGGTGAGCCAGGTGATGAGAATCGCGATCGCTGTCTCCGCTTTCGTGCTGGTTCCTTCCAGAAACATCGCTGCGAACGTCGCGGCGAAGACCAAGTAAACGGATGGAATCCAAAAGGCGTTGTTGATCCAGTAGAGCCAGGCCGCCAGGGCACCCGCCCGATGGCCGAGAGCTTCGCTCACCCAGACGTAGAGCCCACCCTCGTCGGGCCAGCCCGCACCCAACTCGGCCGAGATGAGTCCGTAGGGGATGAAGAAGCAGAGGAGCAAGATGCTCCACCAGGTGAACCAACTGACTCCGGTGCTGGCGGCAGCGGCCAGAGTATCCACAGTGAGGATGGCCGAGACGTTGAAGAGGACGAGATCGACCCGGCCCAGAACGCGCTCGAAACGCACCTGCTGAGTCATGGTGGCCGAGACGACCCGATCGGGCCACCTCGGGCCCTGACTATACCAGTCCCAGAGTGAAAATAGACTTGTCCTGACTTAATATCTCACCACGGGCCGGTTTATGAACTCTCGCGATCGTCGTCTGGGAATGGATCGCCCGATCTCCCGCCGAGACTTCCTTAATGGCGTCCGCATCGCCGCCACCGGCGCAGCGGTCGGTTCCCGAGACTGGCTTGCGGCGCTCGGCGCACTCGCTGCACAAGAAGGCGCCGACTATTACCCGCCGGCTCTCACCGGGCTTCGCGGCAGCCACGACGGCTCCTGGGAGACGGCCCACCAACTAAGAGACGGAAAAGTTTGGGAAGACGCCGCCGAGGCCGATGACCAGACCTACGATCTCATCGTGGTCGGTGGCGGCATCAGCGGTCTCGCGGCCGCGTATTTCTTCAGAAAAACCGCCGGACCCCGTGCACGGATACTCATTCTCGACAACCATGACGATTTCGGAGGTCACGCCAAGAGAAACGAGTTCCGCACCCAGAAGCGTTTGCTCATCGGCTATGGTGGAACTCAGTCCATCGACTCGCCCTCCGCTTACAGCCCGGAAGCCATCGGGCTACTCAGAGGGCTGGCCGTCGATCTCGAGCGCTTCCAGAGCGCTTTCGACCAAAAGCTTTACTCTTCGCTCAACCTCACGGAAGGAGTTTTCTTCGACAAAGAGACTTTTGGTGTCGACAGGCTGGTAGCGGGATACCGCCGAACACCGTGGGACGAGTTTGCCTCCCGCACGCCCCTGCCCGAGTCGGCACAGAAAGACTTAGTGCGGCTCTTCGAGGAGAAGAAGGACTATCTCGCCGGCTTGTCTTCCGACGAGAAGAAATCACGTCTGGCTGAGATCAGCTACGCCGACTATCTCAAGGACTACGTTCGAGTCGACCCTCAGGTCACGACGTTCTTTCAAGCCAGCAGCCATGGACTCTTCGGCACTGGCATCGAGGCCGTTCCGGCGCTCGACTGCTGGGGACTGAGCTACCCGGGCTTCCAGGGTTTGAATCTCGATTCTCAACGCCCCCCGGCGATGGGGCTCACTTCCAAGATCAACACGACGTCCGAGCCCTACATCTTTCACTTCCCGGACGGCAACGCGTCCATCGCCCGACTCCTGGTCCGATCCTTGATTCCGGGCTCTATTCCCGGACGAGACATGGAAGACATCGTCACCGCGAAGGCGGACTCTGGCCAACTCGATCGAAAAGAAGCGGCCGTGCGTTTACGGCTCAACAGCACGGTTGTGAGGGTGAGGCATCGCGGCAGCCTGGAGACGGCCCGAGACGTCGAGGTCACTTACGTCCGAAACGGCAAGGCCTTCTCGGCCCAGGGGCATTTTTGCGTTCTGGCCTGCTGGCATCAAGTGATTCCGCTTCTCTGCCCCGAGCTTCCCGACACACAGAAACGGGCGTTGACCTATGCGGTGAAGGTCCCTCTAGTCTACACGAATGTCCAGCTTCGCGACTGGAGCGCCTTCGCCGAGCTCGGAGTTCACGACGTTTACTGTCCCGGAGGCTATCATTCTGAGGCCAGTCTCGATTCTCCCGTGAGCTTGGGCAACTATCACCACCCGGCAAGGCCGGAGGAGCCGATACTAGTCCACATGGTGAGGACTCCTTGCCTGCCTGGCCTTCCCCCCAGAGAGCAGCACATCGCCGGCCGCTACGAGCTCTTGGGCACGACCTTCGAGACCTTCGAGCGCCAAATCCGAGACCAGCTGGGAAGGATGCTATCCGGCGGCGGTTTCGATCCCGCGCGTGACATCGAGGCCATCACCGTCAACCGTTGGCCACACGGTTACGCCTACGAGTACAACTCGCTCTTCGATCCCGTGTGGAAGGAGGGCGAGGCACCCTGCGTCCGAGCTAGGCAACGCTTTGGTCGGATCGCGATTGCCAATTCGGACGCCGCTGCCTATGCCTATACCAACGCAGCCATTGACCAGGCCTATCGGGCAGTCGATGAGATCACCAGTACCAAGAGTCCGTCACGAGGAGACTAAGAGATGAAGTCCACGTCTGCCTTTTTACTTCTCGCATTTCTCTCCATCGCCGCATCGGCCGGCCAAGAAGAGAACATCGAGCAAGAGATTCGCGAGCTGGTGCTGCAGTTCAATAAGGATTACGAAGAGAACAACCTGGAACCCTATTTTGCTCACTATGCCGACGATCTGACCCAATGGTGGCCGGAAGGAAGAGTGTCTCTCGCCCAGTACAAGAAGCAGTGGCAGGAGCTCATCGCGAGTGGTGGCAGAGTCGAGCAGAATGTCGTTTCCGATCTGCAAGTGCAGGTGGGACCGAGCGGCGACACGGCGATTGCGAGCTACCGGGTCGATGTGGTGACTCGCACGCCCAAGGGAGAACGAACCAAGGAGTCCGCCATGGAGACGGATGTCTGGTTCAAACGAGATGGGAAGTGGCAGATCGTGCATCTCCACTACCACCCGAGTCCGGCGGGCGAGAACTAGACTTCACAACGCGGCATGAACCAGACCGACAAATTTCTGGGAATGATCCACTCATGACGTCACCGCCATGTTGTCTTCCACGCCTGGTATTGCGATGGCCTCAAGCGGTAGCGAGCGATGTTTCCCTCGTGAAGGCTCAGGACCTCCGTTTCCACTACCTCGATGAACCGTGCCCGATCCTCCGGGGACACGTCTTGGGCCGCCTGCCGCTTGATGAAGGCGGCTGCGGCTTTCTTGTCCATGGTACGGCGCACGACCTCGGCCACTGTCGCCGCCATCAGCGCGCGGTGGCGCATGCGGAACGGGTCTGGTTCTCCCAGTGATCGGCGCACCGCGGAGTAGCGTGCGCACGAACGGTCATAAGCCCAAACGAATACGTCGCGGAGCAGTTCGGTGCGATTCAGCTCGTACACCCCCAGGATGCCGTCAACATAAGCCCGCTCGGGCACGTCTACGAACGATAGCGGGCACAGGTTTTCGCGGATCAGCGGCAGATTCGCGGCCAGGCGCGAAACCCGCTTGTTCACATCCTCGAACGGCTGCAGGTAGGGCAAATGAACCATCGCGAAGAAGGTTTGCTCGAACGGATCCTCGATCGCTGAGGCGGTGTCGAGAAGTTGCTGGAAGCATTCTTCGACCAATTGCGGCACTTCCAACGGATGGTATACCGTGCCAGCGATTGCTACTCGGATCATTCGCAAACGTCCACATGCCTGTGGATCGGCGAGCAAGTTGTCCGAGAGCAAAGCATGCAGGTTGAGGATAGTGTAGCGATTGAAGCCCGCCTCCGACGCCTGCTCGACCAAGAGCTCGATGGCGGCCTTGTGGTTGAGAATCATCTGCGCTTCCGAAGCATCCTTACCCTCCGCCGCCTCTCCCAGCTGCAACAAACGCTCCGTTTCGAGAAGCGAGTAGGTATTGCCCTCAAGGCGGCTAGAGTTCCACGAGAGGTCGATCAGTAAACGGTTCAAGAGCTGCCGCGCATAGGTACCCGCCGGACGCTGACCACCCGGCGAGCGCCCCAATTCGAGAAGGCGCTGGCGGGTTTCCCGTGAGAGATAGAATGTGTCGTTGGGTCGGTACGCATCGAGAAAATCGCGGTTGTATCCGACGGGTTTCCGATTCTGAATCGGCTGGCGGATCGCCTGCTTCACGACCTCCGCGTCGGGAGAGATGGGAACGTAAATTTCAACTTGCGGGGCGTGCCCACTTATTGTAAGCCTCCCCGGTGGCGGGTGAATCTCAACCCCAATCGGAGAGGTAGATATCTTGTACCGACTACCGCGACCTCGACCCTCGACAGTCAGCCGCTTCTGTCCCACGAGCAGGGCCAAGCGACGCTGCAGAGTGCGGCGCGGAAAGTTAGTGGTGAGAGATCGGCGGATGTCCTCAAGAGAAGCCCCCTCGGAAAAGCGTGCAACCGCTTTCAGGACGGCCTCGAGTTCAGCTTGTGTCACTCGTTTGGGCATTTGTTGGGTTATGCGGCGAATGCGCCAGTAATGCGCCACTAAAGGAGTTTATATGGCGCGTATTCATTATCGCGCCATATAAAGTGGCGCGCAAACACCCTCCAAAGGAAACTCAACCGCCAGCTGGTAACCCAGCCACTTCGACTAGCCATGAACGAGACCGACAAATTTCTGGGAATGCACCGGCCCATTACCCGGAGGGACTTCCTGCAGGGAGTGGCGCTGAGCCTGGCCGCGTCCAGGCTCGGGCGCACCCAGGAGGGATCGGACCAGCCCCGCATGGCCGAGCCGCCTTGGATCCAGGGCCTTCGCGGGCAAGATGTGGCCTCGACCGAGCTCGGCCATCGCATTCGGGATGGGGAGACGGAGCTCACGACCGACCCGGTCGCGACCGGCGAAGAGTACGATCTGATCGTCGTCGGTGCGGGAATCGCCGGCCTCGCCGCGGCGTTCGTCTACCATCAAGAGAAGGAAGGAGCGCGCATCCTCCTCCTCGACAATCACGACGACTTCGGAGGTCACGCACGGCGCAACACGTTCGAGTGGGAAGGAACGACTTTGATTGGGCCGGGAGGGACGTTCGCCCTCGAGGAACCGGAGGATTCCCCCACGGAAGCGATGGCCATCATCGAGAGACTCGGCATCGACATCAATCGCCTGGAAGCCTATCGGGACCGAAGCGTCCTGGAGCGCTTTCAGCTATCGCAGGCCGTCTTCTTCGATCCGAGAGTGTATCCCGGGGCTCGCGCGACCTGGGTCAACAAGTTCTATCAGATCCCGCACGATGCGTTCTTCGCGCAAGCTCCGATCTCTGATGAGGCAAAGCAAGAGCTCGTCGAGCTCTACACGACCCGCCGGCGGTATCTTCCCGACGTCGAAAACGTGGAGGACGCGCTGGCAGGGATGACGTGGGAGCGTTTCATCCGGGACGTCATGGGATTGGGCGACCACGCCGTTCGATTCGCCAATCTCTACGCGACGGATCTGGTCGGTCTGGGAAGCGACGGCGTCACGGCTTTGGACGGCTACGAGAACGGCCCGGGATTCTATGGCATGGGAGGCACCGGCTTTTACGAGAAGGACGGGATCCTGGTCTATGCCTATGAGCCGGTTCACCGTTACCCGGACGGAAACCACACCATCGCCCGTCACTTGCTCAAGAAGATCTTGCCCGCGGCCGTCCCCGGGCCCGACACCATGGAAGGAGTCTTCAATAGCCGGATTGCCTACGACCAGCTCGATCGTCCCGAGCATTCGGTTCGAGTGCGTCTACGCTCCCTGGCGATTCGCGTCCAGCATTTGGGAGCTCTCGACGACGCGGAGAGAGTCGAGGTGACCTACGTTCAATCGGGAGGACGCGTCCATCGAGTGACGGCGCTGGGCGTCGTGGTCGCCGCTTGGGGAATGGTGGCCAAGCACATCGTTCCCGAGCTTCCGGTGGAGCAGCGCAGGGCGCTCGAGGACTACCGCTACTGCTCGGCCGTCTACATCAACGTGCTCCTCAGACACTGGCGCCCGATGGCCGAGATCGGTGCCTCCGAAATGTTCTGGCCGGACGGATACTGCACTTGGATGCAAATCTCCGATCCTTTGCGCGTGGGAGCCTACAGTCCCGAGTACCATCCCGACCGGCCCACGCTTCTGTCCATGTACAAGTACATCTACAAACCGGGCCTCCCGCCGACCGATCAGATGAAGCTCGGGCGCTACGAGCTCGAGAACAAACCGTTCGAAGAATACGAGCGAGAGATCCGGTCCGAGCTGAACCATGCGCTGGGCCCTTGGGGATTCGACGCCGCGGAGGACATCCTCGCCATCACCGTCAATCGCTGGGGACATGGGTACAATTTCTTCCCGCCCCAACCGGGGAAGACCCCCGCCTACCAGATCGGACGCACCCGCTTGGGACGGATCTCCTTTGCCGGAGCCGACGCCGGAGGGACGCCCTGGACCCAGGCGGCGATGGCCCAGGCGTATCGAGCCGCTCACGAGCAGCTCGAGCTTTCCTAGACTCGTTCCACGCTAGCGGGAGCCCTTCGGCCAATCACGCCGCCTGAGGAGCGGGAGTCGAGGCCTTCCGCTTACCCGCCGCGAAGCCGGCCACGGCAAGGAAGCTCAAAAAAACCATCGCGACGATGGAAAACTGGAAATGTCCAAGGATGTGCTGCGCCGAAGACATGCCGGCGGGTTGGAATCCTTCGCCGGGCGCGTGGAAGTAATTAGCAACATCTAACCCTTCCGTAACCAGGATGCCGTAGACGACCAGCAAGGTGAGGCAGGCCGCCATCAGCGCACCGACCAGGAGCATATGACCGTAGCCACTCAAACCGCGGGAGGGAGCGCGGTACCCATAATAGAAAGACAGACCCATCGCCATCAAGGTGAGGCTGGTCGGCCAGGTCCCGATCGCGTAGGGAACTCCCAGGGCTCCGACCAGCATCCGCAAAACGGCCAACGCTGCCAACATCAGGAAGGCGTTTCGGAGATAACCGAGCTGGCGAGAGAGCAAGAAGCCGAGGCTCGAAACACCCCACAACACCACGGCGGAGATCGGCATGACCATGAGCTGCCCGACGATGTGATCCCCGATTCCCATGCCGGCAGGCGCTTGCCCGGCACCGGGGGAATGAAAGTAGCCATGGATACCACTCAGACCCTCGACCAGTATCGCCACGATGATGAAGCCGTACATCGTGGCCGCAAGCAGGATGGCGAGCGGAAGCAAATGGCGATAGCCGCCGAAGCCGCTGGCTCTCGCTCGCTGTCCGTAGATGAGCGCTGCCAGCAAGGTGACGATGGTCATGCTGACCAGATGAGTGGCTCGATCATAGGGCACGCCGGAGGCCCCCACGATGAAACGAATGACTCCCATGACGAGTATGACGAGTATGACGACGATACCCGTGCGGACGAAGTGCAGATAATCGGAGAGGTTCTTACCCCACAGAGACATGAGTCACCTCCTGAAAGGAGTGGGCGCTAAGTATAGACGCAGCGGGCAAAATCTGTTAACGATTGTCGGATTCGGGTTGACGTCCGCTCGGCCGTCCAGATAAGTTCACCCCGGGATAGACGACCATGCTCCTCCGAACCCGGATGTTCCTATTTGCCATCACCGCCGCCGTGACAATGGCAGCCGCCCAGGCTGAAAAACCCCGCGCCCGCGACCTTGGCGTGCCGTTCGAGGGTATTCCCGGATCGCTCAACGCCATCACCGATGTCGCCGGAGTCGAGGTCGGGCACACAACGCTCGTCTCGGGCGACGCGGTCCGAACCGGAGTCACCGTCGTGCTCCCGGAGGGGAAACGGGGGAGGAACCAGGTCTTCGCCGCATGGTTCACGTTGAACGCGGACGGCGAGATGACGGGAACGACGTGGATCGAGGAGTCTGGGATCCTCGAAGGACCCGTCGCGATCACCAACACCCACAGCGTCGGGACGGTGCACCAGGCGGTGATCGAGTGGTCGGTGAGAAACGTCGAGGGGCTCACCTGGAGTCTTCCCGTCGTTGCCGAGACGTGGGATGGGGGACTGAACGACATCAACGGATTTCACGTGCGGCCCGAGCACGTCTTCGCCGCGATCGAAAGCGCCCACGGAGGCGCGGTCGCCGAAGGAAACGTGGGAGGCGGCACCGGCATGACGGCCTACGAGTTCAAGGGCGGAATCGGAACGTCCTCGCGCGTCGTCGAAACCGACCAGGGCCCCTTCACCGTCGGAGCGCTGGTGCAGGCGAACTACGGTCTTCGCTCCCAGCTCCGCATCGCCGGCGTTCCCGTTGGCCAGGAGATCCAAGACCTCATGCCCGAGCCCGGACATCCCGACGGGGGAGACGGATCGATCATCATTGTCGTCGCGACCGATGCTCCGGTCCTGCCCCACCAGCTCAAGCGAATCGCCAAGAGGGCGAGCCTCGGCTTGGGGAGGAACGGGAGCATCGCCTCGAACGGCTCGGGGGACATCTTCATCGCGTTCTCGACAGCGCACAAGAACATTGGGACCGAGGCGGGCGGGCTCTATGATCTAAAGATGTTGGGAAACGCCGACCTCGACCCTCTCTTTCAAGCGACGGTGGAAGCTTCGGAGGAGGCGGTCATCAACGCGCTGGTCGCGGCGGAAACGATGACGGGTCGAAACGGCAGGACGGTGTATGCCCTG
>JBOGJF010000737.1:0-11275 GCA_050747785.1 Vicinamibacteria bacterium | reverse complement strand
GGCTTGCCTGGCGGGCCGGGAGCGTTCTCTTGATCGCTCTCATGCTGATGATCGCCCCGACCCTACGGAAGATACGGCCCGCGGTCTTACTGGTCATCCTGCTGCCGGCAACACTGACCTGCGCTCTCGATCTCTTCAACGCGCAAGACGTCACCAACCGCGAGCTGTCACGCGGAGAGTTTCGCTGGACGACCGTCGTGGATCCGTCCGACGAGGATGCGCTCGTCTGGATCCGGGCCCATACTCCGCCCGATGCCATCGTGCAATGGGACGTCCGAGCCCGCGAGCCGGGCGAATGGGCCCTAATCCCTGCTCTGGCGGAGAGGAGATTGGCGGTGGGCTTTCCAATTTTCCTCCTCGACAACCGTCGCTATCGCGTTCTGGAACGGAGGCTCCGTCCCATCTTCGTTTCTTCCGATGCAGAAGAGGCACATCGTTTGGCGAGGGAAGCCGGGATCGACTACCTGATCATCGGAAGCCGCGAAGTGACTCTCCGCGGCGAAGGGGTTCGGAAGCTGTGGGAGGCTCCAGAGTTTTTCCGCGAGGTCTATGCAAACCGTCAGGCGACGGTATTCCAGGTGCTCGGTTCCTGACGGCCGAGAGCTCCTGCTCCCGTCACCCGGGCGGACGTAGCTCGTAGAGGAACCCGGCAGGAGCAGCCGCATAGAGCTTCCCGCCGAGCGCCTCGAGCCGCTCAGTGTACTTGGGGCTCATCGCCGCGGGACAGTAGACGAGAACCCGGGCGTACTCGGGAGCAAATCGGGCTCGTATTCCCTCCAAGACCTGCGGGCGGCGCCCGAACCGCGCTCGAGTCAGATTGTATCCGTCCCTACCGGCGAAGTAGAGGAAGACTGGATTCCAGTCTCGCCCGTCATCGGTATCGAGCAAGTAGACCACAAAATCTTCGGGACGCGTTTCCTCTCGAATGAAGCGCCCCTGCTCCGCGATCCACTCCGTCGGGTTCCTCTCTCTCTCGAAAAAGCTGGCTCGCGCTTCGACGAGCGACACCAAGACGACTGCGCCCAGCACCGCCGCCCAGGGCCACGCCAATCGCTGCGGTATGGACTTACCGAGCTCCGCGAGAGCATCGATTCCCGACGCCGCTAAGAAACCCAAGGGAAGCACGAATGGGAGCTGATAGTACGCGTGCCATGTGTGACGGTTGAAGAAGACGAGCGCCGCGACCACGGCACCTACTAACAAGCTGGTCATGACATCCCGCTGGGGGCCTCTCGAGCGCGCCCAGTAGAGCGGAGCTCCGATCAAGGCAAGAACCGAGCCCACCGGCGTGAGCGCCTGGGTCGTCAAGACTCCGAAAATTCTCGCCCAGCTGCTTTCATCCAGGCGGTCCCGGAAAGGTCCGAAGTACTGCTCTCCCTCGGTCGCGGTAAAAAGACCCTCGACGCCGTTGACGGAGTTCGAGAAGACCTTGAATGCCACCACGGCGATCGCGATCGCCGCCGCGTGCACGATGAAGGCGGGTCGCAAAACTCCCGGAACCCCGCGTTTCTGGAACAAGTACCAGGCCTGCGCCAAGAGAAACGACAGATAGACGGGATTCTTCATGAGCGTGGCAAGGATTCCCGAGGCCAACATCAGCATGAAGCGCCATGGCCTCCCGTCGGACTCCCACCTCAAGAACGCATCGAAGGACAGGAACGAGAGAAACATGACGGCGGAGTCGGGAATTGGGATGTGGAAGTAGAAGAGCGTGAGCGGTGAGAACGAGAAAAAGAGTAGCGTGAGCAGACGAGTCCGGGGTGCCACACCACAAAAGCTCGTGATGCGATGAACGTAGACCGCGCTGCCTAGAAAGAAGAGGATGCCCACCACGCGGGACGTCGTAACGGGATCGCTCCAGAAGAGGCGGGAAAGAATGACCACGACATACTCGTAGGCTGGAAAATTGAAGACCGAGAAGGGAATGTCGCGATTGTAGGTGCTCGGGACCAGAGAGAGTCCCTCGTCTAGAAACTTCTCGATGTTGGCGGCCGCGTGCCCTTGGCGGAAGTAGTAGTCGCCGTGGATCGGCGTTCCGAGGTCGAGAGCCATGACCACCGCCGCGGCGATGACTACAAGACCCGCCGCCAACGATAGCGGCGAAACAAGCTTGGGTCGATGCATCACTGGGAAAATGTGTATTAGTCAGGCCAGGACTGTCAACCTCGCCATCTTGGGTCCAGCAACGTTCACTGAGGTCTAGAAGCGTCGCGCCGGCCTGGTATCGAGGCCGTTGCAACCAGCGGCACACCGTTACGCATGGCGAAACAATCTCGCGTGCGCGAGATTTCGGCCCAATCTCGTTACATTTCTTCCCACAAGCGCGAACGCGTACACGAAAGGGCGGACTACCAATGCGAATATCGGGCCAAAGATGGAACCCGGTGCCGCGCGCGAGCCGGACTTAAAATCGAACACCTATTGCCCTTCGCCTTGTACCGCAGCCACAACGAGAAGCATCTACGGCTCTTCTGCGGCCCTCATAATCGCTTGGCCGCGGAGAAGGTGTTTGGAGCGGCGTTCATCAAAGAGAAGATCGATGCTCGGCGGAGGTCTTCTCGAGTGGCGAGGTCGGGGCTGCAATGACCGTCGTGTCCGTCGGCACGGTCACTGATGCCTGGATTGAGATGGTACGCCTGCCGTTGTTTCGCCTGCCTGGAAACCCTCCCGAGGCGCCGGGTCGGGGCTACAATGACCGTCGTGTCCGTCGGCACGGTCACTGATGCCTGGATTGAGTTGGTACGCCTGCCGTGATTCGAACACGGGACCTACGGATTAGGAATCCGTCGCTCTATCCTACTGAGCTACAGGCGCATCTCACTTGAAGCAAGTCATGCTAACGCCCCGGGGGGTTGGAGGCAAGTCGTGGTGCGTGGAATCGGCTTGTTTCAGGCCTTGCGCTCGGCGGGGTCGTCCATCCGGACCACCTCTTCCCAGGCCGTGCGGATCTTCGAACGGAGCTTCTGTCTCGCCTCTCGTTCGGCGAGCGTCAAGAAACTATAAGAACCCTTAGTGAGCTTCTGCAGAAAGGAAACCTCGAGGTGTGACAGGTAGAGCTCCACGCCGTCCTTTTGACCGCCCGGGAGGGTGATGTCGGAGAACTTGCGGCCGAAGGACTGCCGAGTCTTCTGCTCCTTGTCGGTGATGAAATGGTACTCCGCCTTCAGGAGTTTTTGAATGAAGGCGAGCTCTGGATAGGTGAGGCTGAGACACGCTCGCCTGTTGTTCGACGCGGCCATCGGTCAATCTTCCTTCTACTGGCTAGCACCCTTGCCGCCCTTAGCCGGCGGTCTCGGCATGCGCGCCGCGTCCCAGATGATCACACACCGATCTTGAAATGGTTCTGGTCATTCGGTGTCGCCACGTAGTAGCGCGACCCACCGGCGGCACGCTCATAGACTTCTTCCAGTGTGTTGCCCCAGACGATGAAAGGCTTGCTCAGATCCGGATGCGTCACATCGACCAAGGCCACCCGTTCACCGAGCCAGGCTAGATTCCACGCATGGCGCCCGGCAAACACGAAAAACCTCAGATCTCCTTTGACCATACGCGAGTCGATGCCGGCCTCCTGCAGATAGAGCTGAAAGAAAATAGACAAGTGGCGGCATACCCCGAGTCCGAGATCCAAGTATCTCGATAGGGCAATGCTCTGGTCACCGTACTCACGAAACAGCTGATCCACCCCCGGCTCATTGAACTTGATGTCGCGGCGCACGGCGGCGTAGTAGTGGGCGAGGAGCTCATCGTCCTTTTCGCCCGAACAAGCCCGTCTCTTGCACGCTACCAGACGACCACGCACGCGATGCTTATCGACCTTGATCTTCTCCCGCCCGTTGCGCTCCGTAACCGAGGAAAGAGAGCCCATGTCGGTGTAACCATTCATCAGGTAGCCGGGAATCCCCCGGTACACACGGCCATTCGGTCCGGTCCGACACTGGCGGTCCATGATGACTTCCAAATCTACGGCCGCCTTCACGTAGCGATCTCGCCGACGCCCTTCCGAAATGCCGGCAATCGCTCGGTTCATGGTCCTTATGCAACGGACCGGGTCTTCCTTCCAGCTCGACGAGAACCTGCTCAACTCGTTGCGCTCCACCTCGTGCGCGATGCGTTTACCGGTTGCCGGGTCTTCATAGAAGGAGGCGTTCAGATAACCGGTGTCGTCCAAGGCTACCGCCCGGATGAGCGAAACCTGTTGGGCGGTGAGACGATTGAGGAGCCGTCCCGCGGTCCGAGGTCCACGAAGCTTCAGGAAGGGAGAACGGTACGTTCCCGCGCTCGCGTCCTCCGCGGCCGCAGGCGCCTTTGGAATGGCGCTACCCTGTCCGGGGACCAGCCCGCGAAGTCCAAGTCTCATGGCGAGTTGGAACTATTTTAGGTTCCCGGGGTCGAGCTGTCAAAGACTCATTCGTAGCGAAGGACGGAAACGACCTCGTAACCGGTCAGCTTGTCGCGTCCCTTGAGGAAATCCAGCTCCATCAGGAAGCCGAGCGCCACCACTTCGCCCCCGACCTTCTCGACCAGCTCCGCGACCGCTCTCGCCGTCCCACCCGTGGCCAAGACGTCATCCACGATAACAACCTTCTGTCCCTTGCGGATGGCGTCCGCGTGCATTTCCAACGAATCCGTCCCGTACTCGAGCTCGTACGAAACCCGCACGGTGTCGGCAGGCAGCTTCCCCGGCTTCCTGACGGGTATCAGTCCCTTTCCCAACTTGTACGCCAGGCTCGACGCGAAGATGAACCCCCGGCTCTCGATGCCAACCACCACCTCGTAAGATCTGCCGTCGAGGGCGCTGGAGAGGAGCTCGATGGACTGGCTGAACGCGCGCGGGTCGCGTAAGAGCGTTGTGATGTCTTTGAAAATGATTCCCTTTTTGGGGAAGTCCGGAACGTCTCGAATGACCTGACGAAGGTGTTCCATTGAGTGCCTCAGTGCCGCGGGTTAGTGCCTCAGTGCCGTGGGGCCCCACCCCCACGGCTTGCGCTGTCGTCGGCGCGACAAGCGCGCCGGGCTCGCTCCGCTCGCGCAAGGCCCGCCTTGTATCTTCATTGGCCTGCTAATATCGAACTCGGAAGTCCCGCAGGTTCGGATCGACGGGCACATCCTCCACGCTAACATCCTCCACGCGTGCGAAAGACGGTCCCGCGAGGAGCCATTCCCGATAACGCTCGAGAGCCTCGGTCTCACCTTGGGCGAACACTCCCACGTGACCTTCCGGTAGATTCCTGACGTAACCGACCACGTTCAGCTCGGACGCTCGTCGCTCCGCGAACATGCGAAAGCCCACACCTTGCACTCGACCCATAACGAGAAAATAGACTGCTTTCACGCCCCTCGCGAGGCCACAGTACACCAAGGCGTACCGCGCAACAAGCGCCTGCCTATCGGATCCGGGTCGGTAAGCCGAGTCTCCGAGCGCGCGCCAGCTTGGCGCGATCCCGCTTCGATTGATAAACTGTTGCGTTGCTGTGACTGGACATGTTCACGAAGGAGGCGTCTCGATGGCCAAAAAGCGCGCTGCCGCGAATGAATCGTCGGGAAGGACGAATGCCGCAGGCGAGTCGATGGGAACCACCTCTCATCTGAGCGACGATGATATCTACCTATTCAATGAAGGCAGCCACTTCCGGCTCTATGAAAACCTAGGCTCTCACATCCACCGCGACGGCGATCGCGAGGCGACGTCCTTTGCGGTCTGGGCTCCGAACGCAACATCCGTCCACATCGTGGGCGACTTCAACGGCTGGAACGCAACGGCGCATCCTCTGAGGCCAAGGGGGCGCTCCGGTATCTGGGAGGGTCTAATACCCGAGGCGAAGAAGGGCTCCATCTACAAGTACCACATCGAGTCGCACCACCAGGGCTATCGCGTCGACAAGGCCGATCCCTTCGCCGTTCATTACGAAACCCCTCCCCGCACCGGCTCCATCGTCTGGGATCTGGACTACCAATGGGGAGACGACGCCTGGATGCACACGAGGCGTGGTCGAAACTCCCTCGAGGCACCCGTCAGCATCTACGAGGTCCATCTCGGCGGTTGGCGACGCGTGCCCGAGGAACGCAACCGTCCCCTGAGCTACCGCGAGCTCGCGCCCCGGCTCGCCGAATACGTTCACGAGATGGGCTTCACGCACGTCGAGCTCCTGCCCATCACCGAGCACCCGTTCTATGGCTCTTGGGGCTACCAGACGACGGGATACTTCGCACCCACCAGCCGCTACGGGACGCCCCAGGACTTCATGTATCTGGTCGACGTCCTTCACCAGAATGAAATTGGAGTGATTCTAGACTGGGTCCCATCGCATTTCCCGACCGATGAGCACGGCATCGGCTTCTTCGACGGAACGCATCTGTTCGAGCATGCCGATCCGCGCCAAGGATTCCACCAAGACTGGAACAGCTTCATCTTCAACTATGGCCGCAACGAGACTCGATCCTTCTTGATTAGTAGCGCTCTTTACTGGCTCGAGAAATACCATGTCGACGGACTTCGAGTCGACGCCATCGCCTCCATGCTCTACCTCGACTATTCCAGAAAAGAGGGCGAATGGATTCCCAACGAGTTCGGCGGAAACGAGAACATCCCCGCCATAGCGTTTCTGCGACGTCTCAACGAGGAGGTCTACCGCTCTTTTCCAGACGTCCAGACTTATGCGGAGGAATCCACCGCGTGGCCGATGGTATCGCGGCCCACCTACCTCGGGGGGCTGGGATTCGGACTGAAATGGGACATGGGGTGGATGCACGACACGCTGAGCTACATGTCGAAAGACCCCATCCACCGCAAGTATCGCCAAAATCAGCTGACGTTCCGATCGCTCTATGCGGGGAGCGAGAACTTCGTCCTCCCTCTCTCGCACGACGAGGTCGTACACGGCAAAGGGTCTCTCTTGGGCAAGATGCCAGGAGATGAGTGGCAGAGGTTTGCGAACCTTCGGTTGCTGTTCGGCTACATGTTCGGCCAGGCCGGGAAAAAACTTCTCTTCATGGGCGGTGAGTTCGGGCAAGTGCCGGAGTGGTCCCACGATGAGAGCCTGGAATGGCATCTACTCGATATGGCACCGCATGCGGCTTTGAGACTCTGGGTCGGCGACCTGAACCGCTTCTATCGCAGCGAGCCCTCGCTTCACGAGCTCGATTGCCACCCGGGCGGCTTCGAATGGGTCGATTGTCATGACTGGCAAAACAGCACGTTGAGCTTTCTTCGACGCGGCAAGAGATCGCAACCGATTCTGGCGGTCTACAACTTCACTCCCGTCCCCCGACACAACTATCAAGTAGGCGTACCCACCGGCGGGCATTGGAAGGAGCTTCTGAACGGCGACAGTAAGGACTACGGAGGAAGTGGTCAGGGCAACTTCGGCGGCGTCGATGCCGCCCCGATTCCTCAACACGACCATCCCTATTCGCTCAGCCTTACGCTTCCGCCGCTCGCCGTCATCTTCCTCAAGGCCGACTGAGGCGACTCATGAATGACGCCCCTCGCCACCACCCGGGTGCCATCCACGTCAGGGTAGGTCGAGGAGTCCCGGTTTGAGCGAGCGCTACGTCTGCGTGCACGGGCACTTCTACCAGCCTCCCCGCGAGAACGCGTGGCTCGAAGCAATCGAAGCGCAAGACTCGGCACACCCGTATCACGATTGGAACGAGCGGATCACCGCGGAATGTTACGAACCCAATACGGTCTCACGCATTCTGGACGGCCAGGACCGTATCGTGGAGATCGTCAACAACTACTCCCGCATCAGTTTCGACGTCGGCCCCACCCTGCTGGGCTGGATGAAGGAGAAGGCCCCCAACGTGTATCGGGCGATTCTGGAGGCCGATCGCGAGAGCCAGCGCTCGTTCTCCGGGCACGGGTCGGCAATGGCGCAGCCTTACAACCACATGATCCTGCCGCTCGCCAACCGGCGCGACAAGTACACGCAGATCGCGTGGGGTATCCGAGACTTCGAGCATCACTATGGGAGAAGGCCCGAGGGCATGTGGCTTCCGGAGACCGCCGTCGATCTCGAGAGCTTGGACATCATGGCCGAGATGGAAATTCGCTTCACGGTCCTGGCACCTTCGCAGGCACAGCGGGTGAGGAGGATGGCGGCACGCCAATGGCGGGACGTAAGCCCCGAAGCCGTCGATCCCACCACCGCCTATCGGCAAACATTGAGCTCCGGTCGCTCCATTGCGATTTTCTTTTACGATGGATCCACTTCGCGAGCCGTCGCGTTCGAGCACCTTCTGGCTCGGGGCGAGAACTTCGCGAATCGTCTCGTAGGAGGGTTCTCGGATAACGCGGACGCCGGCCGACGCTGGCCGCAGCTCGTCCACATCGCGACGGATGGAGAAACCTACGGCCATCACCATCGCTACGGGGACATGGCGCTTGCCTACGCGCTGGAGTACATCCGGAAGAATGGGCTTGCACGGCTGACCAACTACGGCGAGTACCTCGGAAAGAATCCCCCCTCTCACTTCGCGGAAATCGTAGAGAACACGTCCTGGAGTTGCGCCCACGGAGTGGAGCGGTGGAAATCGAACTGCGGTTGCAGCACGGGCGCCCATCCAGGTTGGAGCCAAGAATGGCGGGCTCCGCTGAGGGCTGCCCTGGATTGGTTGCGGGATGAGCTCGGCCCTCGTTACGAGACGAAAGCGGCCGAGTACCTGACGGACCCGTGGGCGGCCCGAAACGACTACATCCATGTCCTCCTCGATCGCTCGCCGGAAAGCGTCGACCGCTTTTTTTCAAAGAACGCAAACCGTCAGCTCACGCCCGAGGACCAGTCCACCGTGCTTCAGCTTCTCGAGCTGCAACGCCATGCGCTCTTGATGTATACGAGCTGCGGTTGGTTTTTCGACGACCTTTCCGGCATCGAGACCGCTCAGGTCATCCAGTACGCAGGACGGGCGTTACAACTGGCCCAGGATCTCTTCGGTGACCCCCTGGAGACATCTTTCCTCGACCGTTTGGAATTGGCCAAGAGCAACGTCGCCGAACCAGCAAATGCGCGCGTGCTCTACGAGAACTCCGTCAAGCCGGCGATCGTCGACTGGAAGAAAGTGGGAGCCCACTACGTGGTCAGCTCCCTTTTCGAACCCTACCCAGATCGGTCCCGCGTCTACTGTTACGACGTCGAGCGGGAAGACCACCACATGCTCGAATCGGGGAAGACCAAGCTCGTAACCGGCCGGGCCCGGCTCACCGCGCTCATCACCGGGGAGACCTCGGTGATGAGCTTCGGAGCGCTTCACTTTGGCGACCACTACGTCAATGCGGGAGTGCAAGAGTACATGGGAGAAGACGCCTATCGTAGCCTTCTCCAAGACATTGCCGAGCCATTCGAACGAGGCGACCTTCCACAAGTCATCCGGGTTCTCGACCATCACTTTGGCGAGTCGAACTACTCCTTACGCTCCTTGTTCCGGGATGAGCAGCGAAGGATTCTCAAGCGGATCCTATCCTCCACGGTGGAGAGCGCGGAGGCGGCCTATCGACAGCTCTACGAACAGCACGCACCCACCATCCGGTTCATCGCGGACCTGGGCATCCCCGCCCCGCGAGCACTCTCCGCGGCGGCCGAAGTCGTGCTCAACGGAAATCTCAGGGACGCCTTCGAGAAAGACGATCTGGACATGCGGCGTATCAACGCTCTCCTGCACGCGGCCCGCGTGGACGCGGTGACGCTCGATCCACCGACTCTGGCGTTCGCTCTTCAGGGAACGATCGAGCGTCTGGCCGAGCGCCTGTTCCAGGACCCAGCCAACGTCGCATCGATTCAAAAACTCCTCGACGCGATCGAACTGACGCGGTCGCTGCCCTTCCGGGTGGAGATCTGGAAAGCGCAAAACGGTTACTACCGCCTTCTGCAACGCGTCTATCAGGACTTTCAAACCCGCGCCGAGCGAGGTGACGAGTCGGCAAAAGAGTGGGTGCGGCTGTTCACGCTGCTCGGGGAGAAACTGGCAGTCAACGTGGAGTCAGTTCGGCAAGGGATGGTTCCCTCGCCTTGACCTTCTTTCGTCGCGGAACGGAAGGAGGATGAGATCCTGCAGGAGCTAAGAGAGCTCGCGCGACTCTACGGCATCCAGACCGCATACCACGGGATGCGCGGCCGCCGAATGACGGCTTCCGAATCTGCGCTCGTTCAAACGCTACGGGCGCTAGGCGCTCCGCTCGATTCTCTGGAAGATGTTCCTCACGCCCTACGCGAGCGCCGACTCGCCAAATGGAAGCAGATCGTCGAGCCGGTCAGTGTTGCTTGGGACGGACGGCCTTTCACCATCGGCCTTCGCGTTCCCGCGCGCGGTTCCGACCGTAGGATGCGGTGCGATCTGATCCTGGAGTCGGGAGAAGTCCGTGAAATCATCTTCGATCTTGCCGACATCGCTATTTCGGAACAGCTCGAGCTCGAGGGCGAAACTTACTTACGAAAGGAGATCGCGTTCCGGGATGAGCTGCCGCTCGGGTACCACCGACTCCAATGCGGTGATTCGTGGTCGACCCTGATCCTTTCCGCACCAAGGCTCGCCTATGCACCCATGCGGGGCGGGGCGCGGGAGTGGGGTATCTTCCTGCCTCTCTACTCCCTCCACTCGCGGCGAAGCTGGGGCGCTGGAGATTTCAGCGACCTCGAAAGCCTGCTCGAATGGACGGCAGAACTAGGAGGGCGGTACGTGGGGACGCTTCCCATGTCGGCCACGTTCTTGGAAGAGCCCTTCGAGCCAAGTCCTTACTCTCCGGTGAGCCGACTCTTCTGGAACGAGATCTTCGTCGATCCGCGCCGTGCACCGGGGCTAGCCGGGAATGCCGAAGGGCAGGCCTTGATCGGATCCAGTGAGCTCCAACGCCAGATCGAAGCAGCACGTGCGGAACCATTGGTCGACTACCGAAGGCTCGTGACACTCAAGCGACGAGTCCTCGAGCGACTCTCCCGAGATTTCCCCCACTTCACCGATCCGGATGCACTCGAACGTTTCAAGAAATCGAAGCCCGTGGAAGACTACGCGGAATTTCGCGCCGCCCAGGAACGCCGCAGGGAGCCCTGGTCGGAATGGCCACGCCCACTCCGAGACGGCGTGCTCACAACTCGCGACTACGACGAGAGCGCCAAGCACTACCACCTGTACGTCCAGTGGACGGCGGAGCAGCAGATGCAGGAGCTCGAACGGCGGGCCGAGCGCTCGAACGTCGGGCTCTACCTCGATCTGCCGCTGGGAGTCCACCCACACGGCTACGATGTCTGGAGGCAACAAAGGCTCTTCGCTCTCGGCGCCCAGG
>JBOGJF010000736.1:0-2958 GCA_050747785.1 Vicinamibacteria bacterium | reverse complement strand
GGTGCTCGAAAAAAAGCTCGACGGCTTCGGTCCAAATGGTCACCGCCGCCCCGCCACCGTGCTCGTGGCCCTCATCCATGGCCGCCTCGCCGGCTATCTCCTGGTTTCGGCACGCGCTGTTACCCATAGCCAGGATCAACAGCACAAGAACTGGTAATCGCGGCTGGATGGTTCTCTTGGGATTCATTGCTGGCCCTCCAATGCCATGTTGGTCGACGGAAGTCCTCCGATCGCCCGTTCGAGATCGTAGTAACGAATCCAAAGCTCGCCGGTCAGCTCCGAGATCGCGGTCTGTGACTCGCGATAGGCGTCCGCGGCATCCAGAAGCTCCAATAACGACATCTCGCCCTCGCCGTAGCTCACCTGCGCGATGCGGAGCAGATCGTCGACACCGTTCAGAAGCTGACCCCGAATCAGTTCGACGCGCTCCAAAACCGAAAGATAGGTCGAAAAGGCTATCCGAACGTCGTTGGCGACCGTGCGCCGCACCAGATCGAGTTGCGCCGTCCCTTGGCGCACACGCGCTTCGGCGGCCGCGATGTCCCCTCGTCTTCGATCGAGTATGGGAAGCGGAAGGCTTGCTCCCAAGAAATAGCCATCGAGGCTGTCGGATTGTCTCTTGTAGCCCCCGGTCAGGGTCACTTCGGGATACCGGAACGTCGAGACATGGCGGAGCGCCGCTTCGGCTGCCGCCACCTGCGCCTCGGCACCGCGTAGGTCTGCCCTTATCTCCAAAGCGCGCTCGAGTGCGGCTTCCGCGCCGAGACCCATCAAAGCCGGCGGACGGCCGTCCGGCAACGCGGCGGGCACGAGCTCCCCTTGCGATTCATCGAGAGATCCAGGAAGAACGAGAGAGCCAAAATGGAGCCGCGCGTTCTGGAGGGCGATGGCCTGGGTGGTCGCGAGGTTTTCGTAACGCGCCCGCTCGATACGAAGTCTGCGGACGTCATAGCCCGACAAATCGCCTTCCCGAAGCCGTTGCCTCCCGCTCTCCTCCGCGAAGCGAAAAACGCCCCGGACTTCCTCGATCGCGGCGAGCTGCCTTTCAGCCGCGGCGGCCTCGAGGAAGGCTCTCTTGACTTCGAAAAGAAGCCGCCGGCGCTCGACCTCGACGCGAGATTCCGCCGCGGCGGCATCCTGGTCGGAGCTCGCAATGCGAGCGGCGCGCCTTCCCGGCCACTCCAGGTGCTGGCTTGCCGTGAAGTAGCTTTCGGAATAGTCCGCACCACCTTCAGATAGCCCTTCGTGCGTCAAAGTGACCACCGGATTCGGGTACGCCCTCGCCTGCTCAGCCAAGCCTCCCGCCACGTCGCGCTCGGCCGTAACCAGGCGGAGCTCGAGGTTGTTCTCCTCGAACATTCGTAGCGCCTGCTCGAGCGTCACCCGTTGCGGCGGCTCCTGTGCCGACGTCAGGACGGAGCCCGCGAGCAGGATCACGAGGACAAAAGGACCGCGTGGCAACGGATATCGGCTTCCATTCGCTCCGGAATATCCCTCGGACTCGACTTTTTGGGACATGCGCCTCCTTCCTGTCCGGGCGTAGCCCGGGAGAACTGTCCAAAGGAGAGAAAGATTGCCTTGCCTCGCAAGGCAGACTCTCGAACGGATCAGAAAGAGGAGGGTGGAGCGCGGACAGGCTTTGGGATAGACCCAGGAGGACTGTGGGCATCTTGGTCCGGATCCGAAAGGACCCACCAAACCACGTGTACAACTCGTGGCACCTCGACGCGCAACACGAGCGCCGGGGGTTCGGGATACGCGGCTTGTCGTGGCGTGTCGAGTTTGCCGTACGAAATGCTGGCCGCTTCCTCGCTGTCCTCGCCGTGCTGATGGTCGCCGCTGTGATCGTGGGGGTGGCCTTCCAGGTGCGCGTGGAGCATCGCCCGCCGGAGCGTCGCGTCGTCTTCGTGCCGATCACTGTGCGCGATACGGTCCTGATGGAGGTGGGCGAGGGAGCCGACGGCGGAGAAAAGGACGAGCGCGGCGACTTGGAGACCGCAAATCACGCTGGTATGAGGTGAGCGACGCACGGCGGTCATTCTCTTCAGAGCGCGACCTGAAGTCAACACCCACGGCGAACCATCCGTCCGGATTGAGTTCTTTTCGCGCAAGTCTACCAACTCGTCCGTTTGTTGCTAGAATTGACCATGGCGAAGACATCTTTCCCTGGGTCGGACCTGGTCAGTCAGGGAGTTGAGGACCTGTCGGAAGGTCGTGATTCTATTCCCGCCCTTCTGGTTTTGATCGGAGCGCCTCGCTTGAGGGCTTTGGGAATATCTGTTCCCCGTGCCGATATCGCCGCGCCGGAACACCGGCTTTACCACAAGCTCTGGGAAGAGGACCCCGACTCCGCACACTCTCGTTACAACGCACTCGTGCGTCGGCTCGTGAGCTTCGAGCGAGCCATGGAATGCGCCAGCTAGCTGATAAAGTAAGAATCGACCGATTCATGCAGGCTCTGGCAGGCCATGCCCGGACCGATGTCCGCCTTTATTTCACGGGAGGAAGCACTGCCGTGCTCTTCGGCTGGAGAGCGAGCACGATCGACATCGACATTCGCTTTATCCCTGAGCGGGACGAGCTCTTTCGGGCGCTTCCCAAGCTGAAAGAAGAGCTCCAGATCAACGTTGAGCTCGCTTCGCCGGATGAATTTATTCCTGAACTCCCCGGGTGGCAGGATCGAAGCGTCTTCATCACACGAATCGGTAAGATCTCTTTTTATCATTACGACCCTTATTCCCAGACATTGTCGAAAATCGAACGTGGTCACAGTCAAGACCGGTCGGACGTCGAGAAAATGATCGAGAGCGGCCTCGTGGAACGAACCCAACTCCTTGCCTACTTCGAAGCGATCGAGCCAGACCTCTACCGCTACCCAGCCATTGACCCTAAGTCCTTCCGACGCGCTGTAGAAACGGTCGCCGTGTACCGGGACGACTCGGAGTGACCAGCCTAACC
>JBOGJF010000735.1:0-7458 GCA_050747785.1 Vicinamibacteria bacterium | reverse complement strand
CTAATAGACCGAGCGGGTCCGGACGTTATTTCATCGACACCTGGGGTTGTCAGATGAACGCCCACGACTCCGAGAAGATCGCGGGAAGTCTTCGGAAGATGGGCTTCTCTCCGGCGACCAGGGAGGTCGATGCCGACCTCATCGTCCTCAACACCTGCAGCGTGCGGGAGAAAGCGGAGGAGAAAGTCTTCGCGCACCTGGGAAGGCTGAAGCCGCTCAAGGAAGTCAAACCGCTCATCATCGGCGTCGCGGGGTGCGTGGCGCAGCAAGAGGGCGAGGCGGTATTCGCGCGCGCGCCGTACGTCGACTTCGTCCTCGGGACACAGAGCCTGGTGATGCTTCCCGAGGTGGTGCGGCGGGTTCGGGATCGGGGAGAGAGGGTCGTCGAGATCGGCCGCCATCCCGAGAATCTCGACTTCCCGCCCGAGCAGATCGATCGCGTCGCCGGGGTCAAGGCCTTCAGCACGATCATGGAAGGGTGTGACAACTTCTGTTCGTTCTGCATCGTTCCCTTTACGCGGGGCCGCGAACGGTGCCGCTCGCTCGAAGATATCGTCGCCGAGGCGGAGCTCATGGCACGAGACGGCGTGAAGGAGATCCAGCTCCTCGGGCAGAACGTCAACTCCTATGTCGACCCGGGGCAGGGGCGGTCGTTCGCGGAGCTACTGGACGCGGTCCATCGCGTGGACGGTATTGAGCGGATTAGGTTTACGAGCCCGCATCCAAAGGACTTCGGCCGGCCGCTGATGGAACGGTTCCGCGATCTCCCGAAGCTTTGCCCTCACATGCATTTGCCGCTCCAATCAGGCTCGACGTCGGTGCTTTCGAGAATGAAGCGCGGGCACACGCGCGAGCAATATCTCGAGAAGGTGGCGGCGGTCCGGGAGCTCGTCCCCGACATCGCGCTCTCGACCGATCTCATCGTGGGTTTTCCTGGAGAGACGGGTGCTGAGTTCGAAGATACGATGACGCTCGTGCAGGCCGTTGCCTACGACAGCATTTTCTCATTCAAGTACTCGCCCCGCCCCTACACTTCCGCCCAACGCGAGCTTCCCGACGATGTGTCTCCGGAAGTGAAGTCGGAACGTCTCGCTCACCTTCAGGACACGCAGCGTCGCATCCAGCTCCGCAAGAACCTCGAGCAAGTCGGCCGCACGGTCGAGGTGCTGGTCGATGGCGCAAGCAAGAACAAGAAGACGCCCGGCGTGTTGTCGGGACGGAGCCCTCACAACCGTATCGTGAATTTCGAGGGCGATGCGGCGTCGGTGGGTCGATTCATCGACGTGCGCATCACGCGCGCCGCGCCGAACAGCCTCTTCGGGGAGCCAACCACTTCGTTTTAGCCACCAAAGATTGTTGACTTTCACGTTTCACCCCCCTATATTGTGTTTAAAGCAACTCACGCTCGGGGTAGGGGAGGCCTGTAATGGAAATCGAGATGACCATCAAGGGTTTGATGATCGATCCCATTACGAACATGCCGATCGTCATCCTCAAAGACAAGGAAGGCAATCGCATTCTCCCCATTTGGGTCGGCATCTTCGAAGCGAACGCGATCGCCCTTCAAATTGAAAATATCTCCACGCCCCGTCCGATGACCCACGATCTCCTGAAGAATGTCTTGGGAGATCTGCAGGCGAACGTCCAGAAGATCGTGGTCTGTGAGCTCAAGGACAACACGTTCTACGCGATGATCTATCTGGATAGGGACGGAAAGCTCATCGCCGTGGACTCGCGGCCGAGCGACGCCATCGCTCTCGCGCTCCGAACCAAGTCGCCGATTTACGTCGAGGAGAGCGTCGTGGAGGGCGCCAAGGGGATGGATCTCGCGAAGGAAACCACGGACTCCGAGAAGCTTCAGAAGTGGCTCGAGGGCCTCAATCCCGAGGACCTCGGCAAGTACAAGATGTAATGCTAGAGACCGATTTCACTATTGACTGACTAAGGGAATGCCGTTCGGGCCGGACCCAACCTGGTCGGTTCTCCACCCTTTAGCCCCATCTTTCTCTCTTCCGTTCCAAACAGGAGTCGAATCTTGGCTACCGTAATCACCATTGCCAACCAAAAGGGGGGCGTCGGCAAGACGACGACCGCCGTGAACCTCGCGGCGGCCCTGGCGATGAAGAAACAGCAGACGCTCATCATCGATATGGATCCTCAATCGAACACGTCCATCTCGCTTGTCGATCTGGAGGAGATCCAGCTCACGGTCTACGAAGCACTTGTGGAGCCGTCGCTCCAGTTGCGCAACGCCATCTACACGACGCCCATCGAGAACCTGCACTTGATACCATCGAAGATCTCGCTGGCGAAACTTGAGAGCAAGCTCCTCGGTGAGATCGATGGACATTTTCGGCTTCGCGATCGCCTGCAGACGCTCCGAAGCCACTACCAATACATCATTATCGATACACCGCCGACCCTCGGACTCATCACGGTGAACGCGTTGGTCGCGGCGTCGCACCTCCTTATCCCCATCCAGTCCTCGTACTACGCACTCGAAGGCACGGGCGACCTCCTCGAGACCATGGACAAGGTGAGGGCTCGTCCCAACCCCGATCTGCGTCTCCTTGGCGTTTTGATCACCTTGCACGATCGGCGCACGACCCTGTCCCGCGACGTCCAAAAGAAAATCAAGGAGAGCTTCGGCGAAAAAGTCTTCAAGACCGTCATCAACAGGAACGTGCGACTCGAGGAGAGCCCGGCTCACAAGGAGGCGATCTTCACGTTCGCCCCGCGGTCCCGCGGGGCTTATGAGTACTACAGTCTTTCAGAAGAGGTGATCGCTCGTGTCTAGGAAAGCGGGTTTACCCAGTTCGATTCGGCTTCGCCATTTCGATGAGGAAGTGCACTTCGTCGAGGAGCTTGGGGGTCGAGAGGGGCCGTCGATCGGTCGCATGGTATCCATCGACGAGATCGAGCCCAATCCCCATCAGCCACGCCAGCAAATGGGAGACCTTACCGAGCTCACCGCGTCGATTCGAGAGAAGGGCATCATTCAGCCTCTGGTCGTGCGTCGACTCGGTGAGAAGTTCCAAATCATCTCCGGAGAACGGCGCTATCAAGCGGCCATGCAGGCCGGGCTCACCGAGCTCCCTTGCGTGGAACGGGACGCGGACGATCGGGAGACCGTCGAGATCGCACTCGTGGAGAACATCCAGCGGAAAGACTTGACTCCGTTCGAAGAGGCGGAGGCGCTCGGCCACCTCGCTTCTTCCTATGGCTACACCCATGAATCGCTCGCCACTCGACTCGGCAAGTCCCGGAGCTCGATCACGGAGATGTTGACCCTCAACAGCATGCCGGATGAAGTCAGGAACCTATGTCGGCTCGCCGACATTCATTCTAAGTCATTGCTTTTACAGGTGGTTAGACAGGAGACACCCGAGAAAATGTTGGCCCTGGTCGAGCGTATCTCCAAGGAAGGACTCAGCCGCGATGAGGCACGCCGAGCCGTGCGAGCTCCTTCCCGAGGGCGTCCGGAGAACTTCACCTTCAAGTATGGACCGAAGGGCAGCCCCTTCCGGCTTCACCTCACCTTCCGCAAGCCGAGGGTCGAGAAGCATGAGGTCATTCGCGTGCTGAGGCGGATCCTGAGCGAGCTCGAGAGCTCCTGAGCAGGTTTTTCACAGCTTTTCCACACTTCTTTTCACTTCTCATCTTGACTTGTCTGAATTCGTCTGTTACGTTCCCTCCGCGCGTCGAACCCGCCGCTTGCCGCGCACGCGCCGGCAGGCGTCGGGCCTTTAATTGAAATAACTTCATAACTCAAACGCCTTCATCGAGGTCCCCCTCTTCGCCCACCGAGAGGGAGAAAAGAGAAGGGGAGGGTTGACCATGACCCACCGCTATAGGGGACAATTTCTCAAGAACCTTCGCTTGCAACAAAACCTCAGCCTCAAGCGAGTCTCCGACGAAACTCGGATCACGACGTGGTACCTCGCCGGAATCGAAGAAGAACAATTCGATCGCTTCCCGGGCAAGTTCTATTTCAATAGCTTCACGAAGCAATACGCCAGCCACTTGGGTCTCGACCCGCGCGAGGTGGCCACCGATCTGGAGTTTGCCTACGACGCGTGGGAGGTTCGGCATAAGCCACCCGCAGTTGCGAAGGATGTGGCCATCACCGACGGGAGCCTTCTCGGCTTATTGCAGGTGCGACCCAAGAGCGAGCCCTCGGAAGTCTAGTCCGCCACGAAAACCCTTCGGATCGGGCTCCGTAATGAGCGGAGCCCTGCGCGGGTGCGTCTTTCCTATGCTATATTGCGATCGTCGAGGTCTCGACGGCTGGTTGGGATAACCGATGACGCGATCGTGGCTTGCATGCTTGTTCTTTTTGACGCTGCTATCGGCGAGCGCAGGACAGCAAGGTCAGACTCCGGACGCACCGGGTGTCAACGACGAAGCTCCCGACTTCGAGCTCAAGGACTCGAAGGGGGACGTGTATCGGTTATCGGAGCTACGGGGCAAGAACGTCATTCTGGAGTTCATTCGCAGCGGTTCTTGGTGACCCTACTGCAAGCGGCAGCTCGGTGAGCTGCAGGAGGCGTTGCCAAGGCTGGAAGCGCAGGACGCGGTCGTGCTGGTGATCTCGAAGTACGACGCCGAGGAAACAGCGAGCTGGCTTGCAGAGAACGATTGGACGATGCCGTTCTTGGTCGACGGAAGGCCGGTGATCGAGCTCTATGGGATCCTGAACGAGGGGGCGTTGACGAACGAAGACCATGCTGGAATCCCGCACCCCACGACGATCATCATCAACAAGTCGGGCACGATCCAATGGAAGCAAACCTGGGTGAACTACAGGGAGCGTACGTCACCCGAGACGATGCTCGCGATATTGGCGGATATCAATGACTAGCCTCACGAGAACGCTATCCGTTACCGTTTCTCTTTTCGCAGGCGCAGCGCTCGCGCAAACCATCGAGGTGCCGGATTGGGAAAACTCGGTTCGATTCCAGCTCATCGCCTCGCAGGATGGCGCGCGGCCCGGGGATCGTCTCGAGCTTGCGGTTGTTGCCGAGATCGACCCGGGTTACCATCTCTACGGACCGGAGGAGCGAAAGCCGAGTCGGACCGAGGTTTTGGTTCAAGAAGGGCTTGTTCGCTCCGAGGAGCCGGTCTTCCCGCCGGTGGTAACCCGAGACCTCGCCGGTCTCGGGAAATACGATTTGTACGAAGGGAAGATCGCTATTCGGATTCCCATTACGGTGGATGAGAGGGTCGTGCTGCGACAGGGTCTCCCTATCGATGTTCGGGTGAATTATCAGGTATGCACCGACTCGGCCTGCAGCGCACCGACTCACAAGGTGCTCTCGCTCGTGCTTCCCGTCGTCGGGGGGGGAGCCGCTGTCCAGTCCACCTATCCCGATATTTTTAGATCGAAAGAATAAAAATCTTCAGCTGGAATTACTGGAGCGTAGCCAAGCGGTAAGGCACCTGGCTGTTAACCAGGCCATCGGAGGTTCGAATCCTCCCGCTCCAGCCAACTCATTTCACCGGGCTGGGCACTGGGGATTTCAATGTACCGACGGTGTTGCCACGCGGTCACCTTCGTCGCCATCCGAGAAGCGTCGAGCTCTTAGCCAGGGCGGCCTGGTCTCGAGGCCGCCGACGGTCTCCGGGTTGGTAGCTGGCCTTTAGCCTTGGCGAAACAAGGTCGAGAGAGTATCGCGCATCTTCGAGCCGTCCTTCAAAACCGAGGGCGGCCGCGTGTCGGTTTCGAACTGGGGCCTCTTCAACTGCCGGGGCATCATTCACGCTCTCGGCGGTGACATCGAGATCGACAGCATCGAAGGGGAAGGCACGCTAGTGCGTATTACACTGCCCACGTCGCGGGGCATCGGGCAGGAGGCGCGAAGTGTGAAGGAACGTAACGAATCTCGCCCGGACTAGATTTTGGTCTGAAATTGTCGACCGTGGGTTAACATGTGCGCGCCAGTCCGATCGATCTCGGCAGAAAGGGAAGTAGCCAGCAATGTCCAAGCTTATCCACACCTCCCGCGTGCGGATCGAGAAAGATAAAGGTCCTCTCCGTCGCGCCTACATCGAGGAGTTCGAGGCGCCCATTCGATTCGGTGTACACACCAACATCAAGAAGTTCTACGGGGTCGAGCCCGAAGAGGAGCTCCCCGCGACGCTGGACCACATCGTGGCCAGCGTGGGTGGGTGACTCGTCGGCACCCTCGGGGGCGCACTGGAGGTGCGCGGGATACCAAGTTTCCCGGACAAGCTAACAGCCGACGTGGAAGGCGATATCGAGGAGATCGACAGGATTCTTGTGATTACTCGCATTCGCGTGAAGTACCGACTGAAGGTTCCCAAGGACAAGCGCGCCGCCGCCGAGAGGGCCCTCGCGACGCATGAAGACAAGTGCCCGGCCGCGACCAGCGTCAAACGGGGCATCGCGCTGGAGTGGAAAGCGGACATCGAGGAGATCTAATGGACCCCGAAGCCCTGCGTGCGGTGATGAGAGGCTTCCCCCAGGGCGTCGTCGTGGTGACGGCGGCGCCGCCCGATGGCGAGTCGCGCGGCATCACGGTGAGCTCCTTCATGTCGGTGTGTCTCGATCCGCCGCTCGTGGTGATCTGCATCATGAGGCAGGCCCTGGCGCACGGGGGGATCGAATCCGCCGGCTCTTTCACCATCAACATCCTGGCCGAGGATCAAGGTCCCGTCTCCGATCACTTTGCCACCCCCAACCTGAGCTCCGAAGAGCAATTCTCCACCATCGAGCACCAAAGTCGATCGGGCAAGGCGCCGCTCATCACGGGCAGCATCGGCTTTCTCGACTGCAAGGTCGTGGCAAGAATGGCACAGGGAACCCATACCCTGTTCGTTGGGGAGGTTCAAGGAGGCAAGCTTCTCAGCGAAGACCGACCGCTGGTCTTCTACTCTCGCCGGTACTGGGGAGTAGGGGAAGAGACTCATCGGCGCGACTAATTCGGGATATACTTAGAAGACATGCCGCGTGTCGATCGCACCCCTCCCGCTCCCACCTATGACGAGTTCGACGCGGTGAGCCTCTACTGCTCTCAATGCCGCGCGGCTTCTCCGGTCCGCCAAAGGCTTCTGCTCGTATTGCCGGACGGCGAGCTCTACGAATACCGCTGCACGCGCTGTAACACGTCCGTAGGCAAGAAGAAGAACGACGTGCCGTTCGGCGTGCTGCCCGAATCCGTCCCGAATCCTCGAAAGCCTTGATGAAGGGCCTCAACGGATGAATCAGCTGCTCGAGAGTATTGCGTTCGAAGGCAAGGCAGGGAAGCTCTCTCTGCAAGGGCTTCGTTACCTGCTGCTGCGGCCAGGCCTCCTGCTAGAGATCCAGAAATCGCTGGAAGAAGTTCTACCCGACGAGGTCGAACGGATTCTTGCCGACGCCGCGCAGAACGAAGGCACCGCCCTCTCGATGCGTCTGAAAGAGGTATTCTCCTATTCGCCGGATCAGGTCCTGAGCTC
>JBOGJF010000734.1:0-1322 GCA_050747785.1 Vicinamibacteria bacterium | reverse complement strand
CGGTTCTGGCGGGGGCTTTGCTTGTCGGCGAGTCGGTACGCGCGAGCCTGCGGGATCTGTTTCTGAACCGCCTCGGCAAGACCGCTTACGTCATCTCCTCGGCCGGCTTTTTTCGAGAGGAGCTGGCTTCCGATCTGGAATCGCACGGGGCGTTTTCAGATTCTTTCGGGGCGGCGAGCCCCCTCGTCGCGCTCGAAGGCATGGTCATTCACGAGGCGAGCGGTCGTCGCAGCTCCGGCGTCGAGGTCTACGGTGTCGACGATCGCTTCTGGAGATTTCACGGCTTGGAGTCCGCCTCTTCGGTGAATCTCGCCGGACGGGACGTGCTTCTCACCGAGAGCTTGGCCCGCGAGCTGGGGAGTAACCCGCAAGACACCATCCTTCTAAGGGTCGAGCAGCCGTATGACGTGCCGGCGGAGTTCTTGCACGGCCGACGAGACGAAATTGGCCGGACCATCCGCTTGACCGCCGGAGGAAGCCTCTCTGAACTTGGAATCGAAGCATTCTCGCTTCGACCACAGCAAGGTGACGTGCATGCCGCGTTCGTTCCCTTGCAGCGTTTGCAGGTGGATCTCGATCAAGAAGGGCGCGTCAACACGATTCTCGTCTCCGACGCCGACGATTCACTGGAGTCGGACGGGGAAGCTGCCCTCGCCGAAATGCTCGGATCGGCCTCACGTTTGGAAGACTTGGGCGTGACGCTCGAGGTTCTGGAAGATGCCCACTGTCTATCGGTAACCAGCCCTCGGATCCTCATCCGTGACGGCGTGGCGGAAGCCGTGCAGGAGACGGCGAGCCGACTCGGCCTCGACACCTCCCGCATCTTGACCTATCTGGCAAACACCATGCGCTCCGGGTCCGCCGAAATACCGTACTCACTGGTGGCCGCCTTGGATGAGAGCGCCTTCGACACGCTTCGGGCCGGGGTGGAGAGGTTGCCCATGCCCGAGTCGTCCATGGATCAGACCATCGTTCTGAACGACTGGGCGGCGCTCGATCTGGGAGTCCGGCTGGGCGATCCGCTGACCCTCGACTACTACGTTTGGACGGACGATGGGCGTTTGGAATCGCGAAGCGCGGATTGCGTAGTCTCGAGCGTCGTCCCGATCGAAGGCGCTGCCGGAGATCCGAATCTCGCGCCGACCTATCCGGGAATGACCGATGCCGACGCGGTCTCCGATTGGGATCCGCCGTTTCCCATCGATCTGGAGCGAGTGCGTCCCAAGGACGAGGAGTATTGGGAGCTCTATCGCGCTACGCCCAAGGCGTTCATCCCGCTCGCTCGGGGGCAGGAGCTGTGGCGAAGTCGATACGGAGCGTTG
>JBOGJF010000733.1:0-13097 GCA_050747785.1 Vicinamibacteria bacterium | reverse complement strand
TCCTTACACATTGCATCGTCGTGCAGACGATAGATAGCGAGAGGTTCCGGAACGTGGTTTACAAGGGGTTCGAGTGCAAAAATCCGCATCCAGCAATCCCAATCTTCGTGGCTCGGAAGAGTCTCGTCGAAGGAAACGTCTCGTTCAATGAAGAATCTCGCATCAAAGAGAAAGCAATGCACGGGAATGCTGAACTCCGTCTCCCATCTACTCGCGACGTCCCAGAGGGGCTTTCCGGTGACAAAGCGCGGTGGAGGAAAGCTATCGCGAGTCGTCGTGAACGTTGCATCGTTTTCAGGACAATATCGGTAATCGGAGTATGACAATGCGAGCTCTCGCATCGCAGCAAGAACGGTTACTTGTGATTGAAGTTTGTTAGGCGCAATTAGATCGTCAGCGTCAAGAAATTGAATGTATTGCCCGCGCGCGATGCGCAGCCCCGCGTTGCGAGCTCCGGAGAGCCCTTTGTTGGTCTGTTCGAGCACCTGGATGCGGGATTCAGCAGACGAAAGCATGCGAGCCACATTACTCGTGTCGTCCGTGGACCCGTCGTTGACAATGATGCATTCCCAATGCGGATAGGTTTGGGCAAGCACGCTCTTCACTGCATCCTGAAGAAACCGAGCTTGGTTGTAGCAGGGTATGATGACCGAGACGAGTGGCTTCATGGCGCGCAGTCCCCGCCTAAATGGGACCGCGCCTGGCCACGGCACCAACGGAGTACATGCTTCGCATTCTAGTTGCCATGGACGCGGAAGACCTGCCCGTAAACCCGAGCGTGGCGGCGATCATTGGGAATTCATGCACGTTCGTAGCTGTCTGCCGAATTCGTAACCGTCCCAGTCTCGTATATGAATGCGAGGAAGTTGAAAAGGATCGGCATTGGGGCCGACCGGGCGGCTCACGACCGAGCATGCTGAAGTGAATGCGGCGCTCCTTACAAGGGCGACAGTTTCGGCAGTGTAGGCGCCATGTGGGTAACAGAAGCTCGAGACCTTATGGCCCAGGATTTCTTCCAACTGAAACTTACACAGTGTAATTTCATCCCGTTGGGTAGCAGCGGGAAGCGCTGACAGAACTGGATGGGTTACCGAATGTGCCCCGACGTCGACCAGCCCCCCGTCTTCGACGCAAATCAATTCCTCCGGTGAAAGGGTCTGGCTGCTCGGGCGCCCCTCCGGGGAGGCATTCGCCCACGTGAACAGCTGATCCAGTATTTGTCGCTTCTCTATTTCTGGCAGTTTGTAGAGTCGCTTGTTCAGTGCGCGAACGATGACATGTCTGGGAGTCGGATCATCCGTCCCGTTCGCTCTCCAGGTACTATGGCAGCGACAATCTTTGTCGGTATAAACGGCTGAGCCCCCGAGTTCCCAACTCAGAATTTCGCGGTTCAGTCTGATATTCAGCGAGGCTGGCAATCTGCCAGGTTCCAGGAACAATCTTGACAGTACGTCCCACCAGAACTCCCGACTTTGGCCAAGGTTCCCGGTAGTAACGAAAAACGTCGCTGGCAGATCCCAGCGATCCAGAATCGGCTTGGCGTTGAACAGGTTATCCGCATAGCCGTCATCGAAGGTGAGAACCACCGCGCGTCTCGGCAGGCGCCCTGCTGCAATCAGCTCAATTAGCTTAGGAAGACTCAGGACAGCATAATGTCGGCGCAGATATTCCATTTGCTCGTTGAAATGCGCCGGACTGACGCATAGGTCCCATGGATCGGTTACTGCATCATGAACGCGGTGATACATCAGGATAGCCACACTGGGGCGAAGCAAGGCGGCCGCCCGGCTTACCCAGCGCTTCAGCCGCCACATTCCTCGGATTTTCATGCTTCCCGCCAGTTCCTGATGGCACGGGCTGTAACCGTGGTCTAATTTTCAGCCAGGCGCTTGCGGCACACACAACCTGTGCTAACTCGTTTCAGCGCTCATCGCAAGCTTGAGCACCAAGCCGAGCAGCAATCGGCTATCACCTCGCGGGCGCGTTCGGGTCTCGAGGACGCAGCCTCTCGAATCGATCCTTTAGCCAGTAAAGCATCCGCGGAAAAACGTGGTGGGACAACACTTCGTCGACTTCTGTAGAGCCCTTGTGCTCTTCGAGAAACCGCCTGACATACCAGTACTCATCCCACCGTCGCTGATCCTTGAGTGACCACGCGAACCGCGCTAACTCCTGCAACCAGAATTGGCGCACCGACTCAGCCGCGTCATCCGAGATCTTGTCCCGGTTTTGCGCGATCCAGGCGTCGATAGTCTTGAACCAGCCGACCCTAGTTTCTGCCTTGAATGACTGTGCCAGTTTGTGCTGTCGGTATCTTACCAGAGGCGCAGTGCACAGACTCACGAGTCCAGCCTGCACGATCTCCAGAAAAAACAACAGATCTTCCGCATAGCGGATTCGTTCCGGAAACGACGGGCAAACATCTCTTCGCACAATTATCGCGGAGGGCGTGTGAAAGCAATTTCGGCAGCACAGCTCTGCCAATGAATATCGCAGATGGGTCGGAGTCTCTTCAGTTTGTGTCGTGTAATTCTCTGCGCCAAAAAAGATCAGATTGCAGTGCACCGCCACGGCGTCCGGCGGACATTGCGCAAACTGCGCTTCAATGCGATTTGGCAGCCAGGCATCGTCTGCGTCCAGAAAGGCGATCCACTCGCCTCGAGATTCCCGCACGCCGCGATTCCGCGCCACCGACTCGCCCTGGTTCGGCTGCCGGATCACCCGCACTGGCGGACCGAAGGACGCGGCGATTTCAGCCGAGTCGTCCGTCGATCCATCGTCAACGACGATCACCTCCAGCACCGGATGCGTCTGCGCAAGCACAGACGCCAGCGTTTCCCGCAGGAATGCCGCACCGTTGTAGCAGGGGATTACGACGGAAACGGTAGGTTCATGACTCATGACCGGGGCACTCAGATGTTGGGCAATTAGTGAATCTGCGCAGGTCGCCCACCTATACCCTCGGACACCTCACGAACCGCAGCCGTCAACTTGCATTTGAGGAGCTTGTCCTGATAAAAATCAAACACGCGTTTGATTTGATCATCATTAGCATTCTTGTTGATTCCGTACAAGGTAAAACCATCCTTCACCTCATTTTCCAGCTCCGGGTCGATCGCAATGAGTTCGGCTATATTTCGATCGACTACGCGAATTTTCTTATCATTCAGAACAGCCATCGCCCAGAACCAGATATCATCCGCAGTAGGACAGAGCTTCATGAACAAATCGGAGTTCGAGACGTCTTGATATAACGATCCAGGGGGATATAAAACACCTCCAACACCCGTAAGGAAATTCATGTATGAAGCCTCGTCTGTCGAGATACCTTGCGGCCAGTTATTATATGGACCTATCTTCCCCGATTCTTCAAATGTAATGCGATGTGCGCGATGACAATGTATGAATTGTGGTTCGCGCAAATACGATTCGTACAACAATTCGAGCCAGTTTTGCGGGTAATAAACATCATCGTCCGCGGTCACAATAATATCGTTCGGGTATTCCTTAAGCGCGGGGATCAACTTTTTATATGACTTTAGGTCGGCACACCACTTGATCGTGAGGCCGTACTCTTGCAGATCTCGCACTCTCTTTGGCAGATCCTTCTCCTTATACGGGAATTGCTCCTCAGCCAGCCAGAGAAGCAACATGTCTGGCTTGACGGTTTGATTGAGCAGAGAATAAAGAGTGAAAAATATTGCAGGAATTCTCTCGGGGAAAGATGTGAGCGACACTATCAACTTTGGAGTGCGAGCACTATCCAAGGGTGGCAATGGTCTTAGGTGTTTGCTGTCTTTGACAATTTGTCTCTTATTGATGAACGCCACCCCTCGGTCCCTCAGTTCCTTTCTATTGCGAATTCTTCTCGGGGCCATCTTCCAGAGAAGTATCGAAACTCCCCTGGCAGGCATGGTAATAAGGCGCCCGATCCTGAACGACCAGCCTTTTTGAATCTCGGACAGTTGCATTGATTCTTGTGCCAGTTCTTTGTCTTTGGACACAAGTATCTCTTCAATGAACTGGAACAGGTTTTCTTTGTAGTTTGGTTCTGGTTTCGTAAGCCTTATTTCTTCATCTATGCAATTCAGGGCTTTTGAATACAGCTTCTTGCGCATTAGTTCACTGATGTAGGCACGGCTGAATTTTATGAATTTGCTTTTTAGAAAAGTGTTTTCTGGGTAGGACAGGAATATTTCCCTGTAGGTGTTTGACCCGACCTCCAATTTTGATAGTTCATCCAACCCCGAATAGATGCCCCCTGGATGTATTCGGTAGACGGCCGTTACTTCGTTCAAGCAGTAACCCTTGCCGAGCGACAGCAAATGAGCAATCAGGAAAAGATCTCTGCCGCTATTCCTTTTGCGCGACTTACTCTTCTCAAACAGGCACGCAAGTTTGCACAAGAAGGTCTGCATTCCTATGTGCCAACCCTTTAGAAAAGTATCGAACGTAAACTCCACCCCAGGGCTGCTAGATTGAAAATAACCGCCATTTTCATCCGGAGAAGTTTTTCCTGACTCGCTGTCGAGAGTGTTAAATCTGGTCCAGCAAAAGGTGTACTCGTTGCTGCCGTCAAGGAAATCCACCTGTTTCTGAAGTTTGAGTGGACTGGTCCAGTAATCATCGCCTTCACAAACTGCGAGATATTGGCCTCTCGTTCCCGGGTAAGCAAGAATTGACGGTAGACCTTTACCTTTCGAGTACTGATTTTCGGTTTGGTAGATGGGCTTGATGAGGCGCGGGTATCGCGCCTCGTACTCGCGAATAATGTTCGCCGTGTTATCGCTAGACGCGTCGTCGTGAATCAATATCTCTACAGGAAAGGTCGTTTTCTGCATGAGAAAGCCTTCGAGACAGTCTCGAATAAAGCTCTCATGGTTGTAGGCAAGACTGTAGATGCTGACGACCGGGACGGTGCCATCGGGCCACGCCTGTTCCGTGATCCGGGCGGGCTGAGTAAGTCGTGGGCCGTGGTCTCCCGGCTCAGTGGGAAAATGGGTGGGAATCTTTTCACTCAAGCAGGGGCTCCTTTTACATCATGCTTGGCACGGCAGATCCTTAACGCGATGCTAGGCATGAGCGGACCGCTGCATTGTTTGGTCAAGTGTGGGCTTCACCCGGTTGTACGGACACTTGCCCTAAGCTCGCCCAAGCCCTTTTGAACTGGTCCGGGCTGGTCTGTTCCAGCGTCGAATGTCGGCACCGGAGATTGTGGAAGCGCTCGATGCAATCGAACACGTCAGCCCGGGCCCATTCCCGATCCGATACTGCTCGCGCCGTCTACTCCTCGTAAGCCTTGTCGAGTGAGTCAAAGAAAATCTCTGCAAACAAATCGAGGTTAGCGGGTCGCAGGAAGTCGTTGTGCACACTGCCCGATCCCAGATCCTTGGCCGCAACGGGGTGGAATTGTAGGGGCTTTTTCAGATAATGTTGCCACGTTAGAACTTGTTCACTTCGTCCCTCTACGAAGAACGCATCGACCTGTACTTCCAAGGAACCCGTGGGTTTGTACAGGCGCGCCATGCTCGTATTCTTCATCCAGGTGTGGAAGGGCTTAAAGACGCCTTCAGGGCCGAACCTTGGTGATGAATTGGCAAGTAGCGCCTCCCACTGCCTCTGATGCAAGACCTTTGGCAAGAAACCTGTCAGGTCCAGTAGAAGGTCTTCCAGATCCATTGTTTCGTAGCTTGAATCCTGATATCTGTCCGGCCATGCAAGGCGCATGCCTCTGAGAAAATGATCGGAAGTAAGCCTTAGTTCTCCAAGTAGATAGACGAAGAGCAGAGCTGCCCTACCAAATCGTGATTGTGTCATTCTCTTGTCGAGCCAAGCTCGACCAAATGGAAGGACAGCAAGAAGCTTTGGCAAAGCGATGTCAATCCTTGCGCGCAAACGGGCGAGAGCATTTGGAGCAGGAAACGGGTCCAGAAGGACGATTCTCCTTACCTCCTGTCCGTCCCTGACCAGCCGCCGTGCCGCTTCGAATGCCAGCAAGGCGCCCGATGACCACCCCCCTAGGAAATATGGACCACGGGGCTGAATACGCCGGATTTCATTAACATGACTAACTACGAGCTCCGGAATATCCAGCGAATCCTGGACCCAGTGCCGATCCGGCGCTTCTAGCGCCACGATGCTCCAATCTTTGTCGTAACCCGCAAGGGATCGGTATGCCCATGGGTTGCCTGAAGATTCATGCAGCAGAAAGACGCGCTTATTGCCAGAGGCGGTTTGGATACAGACTGACGCATGCGCGAATTCCAGGTCCTTGGCCTCCAGGAGGGAACGAATAGTTGGCTGTTCCAGGAGTCCCGCGACCGTAATTCCAAGCCGTAGTTTCCTGGCTGCGGCCACAATGCGAACCGCCGACAATGAATCGCCACCGATGCTGAAAAAGGAATCTGTTACGCCAACTCGTTCTACACCAAGTACCTCCGCCCAAATATGCGAAAGCAGCTTTTCCCCTTCGGAGCTAGGAGGCACATACTCATCTGCGAGTAACGAGGCAAAATGCGGTGCAAGTATGTGCCGTTGCACCTTTCCTGTTGCGCCCTTGGGAATCTCATCAACCAAAAGGATACGCGAGGGAACTTTGAACGCGGCCAGACGCGCTGCGGCAAAGGTACGAAGTTCTGATTCTGTAGTTAGTTGTTGGTCTGCAGGCACGACCGCTGCGGCTACCATTTCACCGAGCGTAGGGTGTGGTACGGGAAATGTGACGGCCTGGGCGACTGCCGCATGGGCTAGCAGAACCTCGTCGACTTCATGCGGAGATACTTTCTCGCCTCCTTGGTTGATGATCTCCTTGATCCTACCGGTTATTTTGACGAACCCATCGGCATCTATTTGGCCCTGGTCACCGGTTCTGAACCAACCAGCGGAGAAGGCGTCCTGATTGGCTTGCTCGTTTCCCTCGTAACCCGAGAAAACGTTTTCACCGCGAATCACGATTTCCCCGACTTCGTCCGGCCCCAATAGCTCCTCGGCGGAACCCATGATCGCGATTTCGGGACCCGCCGCTGGGCCAACGAAACCCGCCTTGCGCGTTCCGGGCGGCAATTGATTGCACGCTATTTGGTGCCCCGCCTCGGTCATCCCGTAGGCCTCGATAACGGGGACACCAAACGTGCTCTCCAGGTCCCCCATGACGGTTGGAGGTAACGACGAAGATGATGACCGAATGAACCGCAGGGAGGTCCTGGCCTTGCCATCAAATCGACGCTTTGCTTCAGCCAGGACGGCGTGATGTATGGAAGGCACGGCCGTGTACCAAGTAGGTTCAAACTCCACCAGTTGGTCCACAAAACGAGCGGCATGAAACTGCGGTTCAAAGCAGATACTAGCCCCTGCCCTGACGGTTGCCACGACTCCTGCCATCAAACCATGAATGTGAAACAGGGGCATTGCATTCAAACACCGGTCTTGGGGCGTGAGCGATAGGGTTCGAACGATGTTGTCACCAGATGCGCAAATATTCCGTTGGCGCAGCGGAATTTTTTTTGGTTTCGATGTCGTTCCCGATGTGTGAAGTATTAGAGCCACATCGTCTGGCCCCGGTGCCCGAATTCCATCAGCTTTTGGTCTAGTTTCGCCAACGAGCCGTAGCCGAAAAACGCCAGCAGGATCGTTCTCGTCGGACTCAAGAAGAAAGGTCGTAATCCCCAGATTCCTACCACATGCCAGGGCTCTGCTTGTAACAGCTGTATTGGAGCAGACCACCAATCCCCGTGCGCCTAGATCTGTCAAAAGGAAAGCAAGCTCGTTATACAGATAGGATGGATTCAGTGGGGCACATGTCGTGGCGGAAGCGATGCCCAGGAAGGCCAGCGCCATCTCCGCACTATTGGGAATTATGGTTGCGACTCTGTCTCCCGTGGATAATCCGCCAGCCCCGAGGGCCCGCTGTACGACGGCGAGTTGATCGTACAGGGTGCGATAGTCAAGAACCGGCCGATGGGCCATAACGAAGGCGGGAGCCTTAGGTGACCGTGTACTCGTGGACTTAACGAGGTCGTGCAGAGCATTCACTCAATGGCTCCTGACAAATTCATGAGGGTCACTTCTGTTTGCGCGACCCATTCTCTCAACTTCCAACGGGTCCCAAAAAAACTGGGCAGGACACGAGCACGTCAATGCGTACAACCACGCACCAAACAAGCTCTTTCAATAACCCAGGCCTAGGGTCTGTAATCTTCGACGCTTTTTGTCGAGCAGCAAGATTGGCGGCGCGTGCACGCCACAGCGAATAATTGCATGCCAATTCCTGATCTATTTCTGAAGCAGGAGTGCGCCACGTGAGTCGATTGTCCTATGCCCGGTGGGAGGAACCCCCTACTAATGAATCAATGGGTTAGATTATAATCCTTCGACCGCGTCGAGTTGCAGTTACGCGAGCATACGGATCCGCGTAAGGGTCGGCAATAGGCGGGCCAGGTAGTCCAGGTTCGCAGGTGCTATTGGCTCAAGGTTGCAGGAACATAATGGCTCAATCGCGTGAGCTGGCACCGGTCCTACTCGAGATCCACACGATCGCCCTTGAAAGCTACCTTTGGGGAAAGCGACCATCACGATGTCGCGTATGGGTTACGGGACAGCTAATCGGGTCGAATATCGCGCACTCAGCCCCATCGGCAGACAGGCGAACGCCCCACTAATCTCGGCGACGGCGGTGCCGATCGCAGGCGGCACCGTCGAGATTGTTTCGGCCCGGCTCGATGCCGAATTGGCGTTAGTTGGCGAGCTTGCGCCATGCCTCTCTGACGGGGAACGATTCAGAGCGAGTCATTTTGTTTTCGAGCGCGATCGCCGCCGGTTCATCGTTGGTCGCGCGCGATTGCGTCATCTCCTTGCATCGCGGCTGGGCGTTCTGCCTCCCGAAGTCGAATTGGTTTATGGGCCGCGCGGTAAACCCCGACTCTCTCGACAATTCGCTGAGTCTGCCCTGTGCTTCAACGTGTCGCACTCCGGGGATGTCGCTGTATACGCCTTTTCCCGCGATCGCGAGATCGGAGTCGACGTCGAGGCCGTCCGTGATATAGCCGACGCGGACAATATCGCGGCGCGATTCTTTTCGCGCCGTGAAAACGCGGCGTACCGTGCTCTCCAACCGCGCGACAGGCCGCTGGGATTCTTCAATTGCTGGACACGCAAGGAAGCGTTCATTAAAGCGCTCGGCGACGGCCTCTACTATCCGCTGGATTGCTTTGATGTTTCCCTCGCGCCGGATGAGCCGGCGAGGATTCTGCGCGTTGAGAACACGCCAGGGAACGAATGTGGCTGGTACATGGAAAATTTCTCTCCTGTTCCTGGATTTGTGGCGGCGATCGTCATCGAGAATCGCAAACATCACGATGGATTCCGCTCCACCGTGCCGCATCTGCGCTAGTGGCATGGATGCCAGGAAAGACCAAGAGATGATCCGGCGTTTTTCATCGAACGACTGGATTGCAATTGCGAAACGGGTAAATTCTCCCCGCGTCCGTTTGCTTTGTTTCCCGCATGGCGGAGGCAGTGCAAATACGTTCTACGCCTGGCCACGAAACTTGCCTGAAGATGTGGAGGTGTGTGCGCTTGAACTTCCGGGCCGGGGCCGCAGGTTGTTTGAGGCTCCCGTGACCAGCATCGATGAGATCATCGAACCACTGTGGGAGGCGTTTCAACCATTCCGAGGGACGCCTGTCGCATTCTTTGGGCATAGCCTGGGCGCGTCGGTTGCCTTCGAATTTGCCCGCACGCTTCAGTCAAGAAAAATTCCCCTGATGCATCTATTTGTCGCCGGTCAATCAGCTCCGCAACTTCCCGATCTCGAGCCTCCGATTCGCAATCTGCCCGATCGAGAGTTCATTTCCGAGGTATGCCAGCGCTATGGAGGATTGCCCGAGGAAATTCTGCGCAACGAGGAGATAATGGCGTTGATATTGCCCACGCTCCGGGCCGACCTTACGATGAAAGAGAGGTATCGATATGTCGACGGGCCCTTGCTGGTATGTCCCATTTCATCCTTCGGGGGACATCAAGATAGCACCGTTCCCTTCGACGAGTTGTGTGCCTGGCGGGATCAAACGTGCCGCGGTTTTGGTATCAGAATGTTTCCCGGCGGTCACTTTTTCGTCGACAGCGCTCGGGAATCTCTCCTCAAGTTCGTCGCGGCGGATCTCGAACACTCACTTCGCGGAAGCTTTAGTGAGAGTAACGTCAGAGTTGGCACGTTAGTATCGTCGGAATCAGCGGGCTAGCGCCCCACCATTGCGACATCAGCCGGGGCGGTCGACGCAGTGCAATGGTGAAAAACCTCAAAACACAGACGCCTTGTAGTTGACAACAGGGAGGAGATCAAATTGTGAGGGTTGAAGCTCGCAACGAGGCAGCACCTCACGTAGTTGATCGTTATGAACTTTCGCCGATGCAGGCGGGGATGCTTTTTCACGCCCTGAGCAGAGGGCGCCAAGGCACTGATACAGAGCAGACAGCATTATTCCTGCCCGCGCGGCTTGACGAAGCGACATTCGTTCGTGCCTGGCAGCGCGTGGTCGAACGACATCCCGTACTACGCAGTCGGTTCCGTTGGGAAGGGATTCCGGAGCCAGTGCAGGAAGTCGTCAATCAAGCACGGATTCCCGTCGAGACGTTCGATTGGCGGAATCTGCTGGAGGCAGAACGCCACCTCAAATTTCGCGCGCTCGTGGATCGTGACCGCGATGAGGGCTTTGATCTGGGCGAGGCACCCCTCGTTCGGCTCAAGCTCGTGCGTGCCTCGGAGAACGAGCATTGGATCCTGTCCACGAATCATCACTCAGTTTACGACGGAAGGGGCAGGGTCATCGTGCTGCAGGAAGTCTTCGCTTTCTATGAGGCGTTCTCGCGAGGTGAGGACCTCGATATTGCACCGCCGCGTCCGTATCGCGAATACATCGAGTGGCTTCGCACGCTCGATCAGGACTCCGCCAAGCTCTACTGGCAGACGGTGCTTGGAGGGTTTAAGGCTCCCACGCCACTGACGGTGGCACACGAGCTGCGAGCCGGTGATGTCACGGAAATCCATCGTGGGTCTCATGAAGGGCGATTGAACGCGGCGCTTACGGCTGCACTCAGGGAGCGCGCACGTGAGGCGTCCGTTACGCTCAACACGCTGGTCCAGGGGGCCTGGGCGCTCATGCTGCACCGCTACAGCGGCGAAAAGGATGTCGTATTCGGCGCGACCCGCGCCTGCCGCAGATCAGCGCTGGGCGGCGCCGAAGACATGGTCGGCCTGTTCATAAATACGCTCCCCTTGCGTGTTCAGGTCGATCCTGACGCGGAGCTCGTGCCGTGGCTGCAGCAGTTGCGCGCCCAACAATTGGCACTGCGCGATTACGAGCACACGCCGGTGGTTCTGGTCCAGAGCTGGAGCGAGGTTCCGCGGGGCACGCCCCTCTTTGAGAGCATTCTAGTGTTCGAGAACCGGACGCTCGATGAGCAGATGCGCGCTCTGGGCGGGGCCTGGACCAAACGCCGCTTTGTTCGATATCACGGCCGGACAAATTTTCCACTGACGGTCGCCGTCTATGGGGATCGCGAGCTTTTCTTGGAGATTCTCTGCTCGGCACGTTTCGACGAAAACGTCATTGCACGTATGCTTGGTCATCTGCAAATGCTGCTCGAGGGGATGGCCGCTAACCCGAAGATCAAGCTGCGAGATTTGCCTCTTTTGACGGATCCCGAGCGCCGGCAGTTGGTGGTGGAGTGGAACGACACGAAGACCGACTATCCGCGCGAGAAGTGCGTTCACGAGTTGTTCGAAGCGCAGGCTGCGCGTACGCCGGATGCGGTGGCGCTGGAGTATGAGGGGCACAGCGTCACCTACGCGAAGCTCAATGCCCGCGCCAACCAGCTCGCCCATTACCTGAGGGCTCAGGGGGTGGGGCCGGAGGTGATGGTGGGGCTGTGCGTGGAGCGCAGTCTCGAGATGGTGGTGGGGACGCTCGGGATCCTCAAGGCCGGGGGGGCCTACGTGCCGCTGGATCCCGATTATCCGGCCTCGCGCCTGGCCTTCATGCTGGAGGACACGCAAGCTCCGGTGCTGCTGACGCAGGGAAGGCTGCGCGAGCGGCTGCCGGCCTACGTGGGAAGGGTGGTTGCCCTGGATGCGGACTGGGCGGAGATTGCACGGGAGAGCGAGAAGAACCCGAAGGTGCAGGTGGGTGCGCGCAACCTCGCCTATGTCATCTACACTTCGGGCTCCACTGGCCGGCCCAAGGGCACCTCGATCGAGCACCGCAGCGTGGTGCGGCTGGTGAGGAACACCAATTACATCGAGCTGGGGCCCGATGAGGTGTTTCTGCAGTTTGCGCCGATCTCCTTTGATGCCTCGACCCTGGAGCTGTGGGGTCCCCTGTTGAATGGCGCAAGACTCGTGGTGTGTCCGGCGGGGCGGCTCTCGCTGGAGGAGCTGGGGCAGGTGATCCGGGAGCGCGGGGTGACCACCCTGTGGCTCACGGCGGCGCTCTTTCACCAGATGGTGGACACCCGGATCGAGAGCCTGCGCGGGGTGCGCCAGCTCTTAGCGGGGGGCGAGACGCTTTCTGTTCCTCATGTACGCCGCATGCTCGAGGTGATCGGAAACAATCGCCTGATCAACGGCTATGGGCCCACCGAGAACACGACCTTTACTTGCTGTTACGTGATGACGGCGGACACCCGCATCGGGCACACGGTGCCGATTGGGCGCCCGATCAGTAACAGCCGCGTCTACGTCCTCGATTCGCGCCTGCAGCCGGTGCCGGTGGGGGTGTATGGGGAGCTCCATATCGGGGGCGACGGGCTGGCGCGTGAATATCTGCACCAGCCCCAACTCACCGAAGAGAAGTTCGTGCCCGACCCCTTCGGCGCCGAGCCCGGGGCGCGGCTCTACAAGACGGGCGATCGGGTGCGCTATCTCCCTGACGGCAACATCGAGTTTCTGGGGCGCGTCGACAACCAGGTCAAGATCCGCGGCTACCGCATCGAGCTGGGCGAGATCGAGGCGGCGCTGAGCACGCACCCCGCCGTCCGAGAGGCCGTGGTGCTTGCGCGCGAAGACACCCCGGGCGAGAAACGCCTGGTGGCCTACATAGTCA
>JBOGJF010000732.1:0-6671 GCA_050747785.1 Vicinamibacteria bacterium | reverse complement strand
CCCGAGAGTAGAGCGACCGCAAGGGCCAACCGAATGACAGCTCGCATCGAAACCTCCTTCAGAATCGTTCCAACCGCCTGCCTATGGCGGGCGAAAGCATACGATCATCGGCTGGCGTGTTGCAATGACCGTCCTACACGTCACGCGGCATGTGTCTCGTCGGGGCTCGCGGGCTCCAGTTCTGACCCTCCGTGTTGGGGGGTTGGAACGGAGCTAGAGAAACGCCGGAGAGGAGTCTCATCGCCCGCGAGCCTCATCGTGCCGATCACGGCGTCGGATGGTGCTCGCGCACGTCAAGGGCTCTGGGTTGCGATGCCTCCGATGGGGTTCGGTGGCTTTTGGAGCTTCGTTCCAAGTCAAGCGGTGTCTCCCCGTTTTAGCGGGCGTCGGTCTCCGGTACTCGGCACCAGCTCGGTAGTCGTAGCGCTCGATTTCGCACGACCGAGATCGCGGGCGTACTCGATCGACGCCGGAGTGTTGTATTCAATCGCCGCTACTTCGTGGACGCTTCTGCGGGTGCGGATTCCGGAGAAGAGAAGTGTTTCTCGTACCAGGCCGTGCTGCGTTCGATGAGATCCACCGCATGCCCGGTCTCCTGGATCCCGTGACCTTCGCGGGGATAACGCACCATGATCGTCTCGACGCCCACGTCCTTGAGGGCGATGTAGAACTGCTCGGCCTCGGCGATGGGGACGTCGTTGTCGTTCTCTCCGTGCACCAGCATCGTGGGCGTCGTCACCCGCGCCACGTGACGCAACGGCGAGATCTCCCAGAGGCGATCCATCAAGCCGTCCTCATGAGGATAGGAGCCGAACTCCACTCGGAGGTAGTCGTGGTAGTAGGCCATGTAGTTGAAGCTGACGAGATTGGAGATTCCGGCGATGGGTATGGCGGCTTTGAAGCGATCGGTCTGAGTGACGATCCAGTTCGTGAGCTGACCGCCGTAGCTCGTTCCTTCGATACCGAGTCTTTCGGGATCGATCCACGGATATCGGCGCAGCGCCGCGGACACGCCCTCGAGGACGTCCTTGGCCTCACTGCCGTTCTGATCCCCGAAGACCGCATCGGCGAACGCCTGGCCGTAGCCGATTGAGCCACGGTAGTTCACCTTGAGCGTGGCCCATCCACGACTGGCGTATGTCTGAGCGGTGAAGTCGAAACTCGGTCCATCCTGACTGTGCGGCCCGCCGTGGATTTTCACGATGAGGGGATGTTTGGAGCCGGGCGCTCGGTCGAGAGGATGAGTGAGGAAGGCTTCGACTTCGATTCGGTCGGAGCCCTCGAAGATGAAGGGCTCGACTTCCGCAACCCGCCGCTCGGCGAGAAGCGGGTCGTTGAGGCCGGTCAATCGCTCGGCGTTGCTTCCTCTCCGCAGATAGAGCTGCGACAGGTCTCCCGGCGTGCTCGCGGCATACGCGAGCGTGCCCTCACGGCTCACGGACCAGCTCACGACGCCACCGGCCTGATTGTGGATGAGCTCGGGATCGGCTTCGGTGCCGCTTTCGGAAACCGGCAGGCGGTAGAGGCGCGTGTTCCCGCGCTCTCGCACAGCGAAGACTACGGATTTGCCATCGGCCGACCAACCCAGCGGCTCCTGCTGGTTGTCGATCGCCGCGCCGATCTCCCGACGGTTGCCGCCGTCTCGGTCCATCAACCAGATGTGCGTGTCCTCCATGGTCGTTTCGGAAGACGTGAGATCTCTCTCCGTGCCCTGGAACGCGATCGCCTTGCCGTCCGGTGACCAACGGGGCTCATACTCGGCACTCTTGGATCGGGTGAGCCGCCGAATCGTTCCGTCGGCGACGCTGACCGCGAAGATATCGTAGTTGAAGAACCGATCGGGATCGGGCTCGCGGTTGGAGACGAAGAGGAGCTCCTCTCCGTTCGGCGACCAGTCGATGGAATGCTCGTAGTAGTCGCCGTCGGTGAGCTGGAGCACGCGTTTGGTGCGAAGGTCGGCGATGAAGATGTGCACTCGGCGGTTGTCGTTGAAGCGCGTTATTCCCTCGCTCGCCGTCGGCTTGTAGAGGTAACGGCTGATGACCGCTGGATCGGCATCGGCCGCGTCCCCCTCGGGGCCCGCCGCGGCGGAAACGAAGGCGATCGCGTGACCGTCGGGAGACCAAGCCAGGCTCTCTCCGATCGAGGGCAGTGGGTGGTTCGTCCATGCTGCTGGCGCCAGGAAGAAGGCTTGGCGTCCTTCCACGCGCATGACGGTCAGTCCGGGTTTCTCCGCTTCGCTTCCGAAAAACGCAATCCATTGCCCGTCTGGTGACCAGCGGGGGCTCGAGAACGATCGCTCTCCGAGCTGCGAGGTCGTGCCGGATTTCACGTCCCATAGCCACGCTCGCGAATAGGGCCGCTCGGCGCGATCGCGGTAGATGACGTTGTAGAGGACGTGCGTTCCATCGGGAGAAATCTGAACGTCTCCGACGGATTGCATCCGGTAGAGATCACTCGGCTCGAAACCGCGACTCTGTGCGCTGGCGGGGCCTGCCAGGGAGACCGAAACGAACACGGCGAGGCGCGCAATCGATCCGGGTCTCGACATCGGGGAGCTTCCTCCGCAAGCTTAGTGCCCATTGTTGCATGGAGATCAGTAAAGGGAAACTCGGCCGTTTCGCGAACGTTGAAGCGACCACGTCGAACCGGCTTGAAAGCGTTTCCCTCATCGGCCAAGATAGCCACCCGTGCGACACTCCGGCCGCAACCTCCAGCTCCCCAAGGTCGCGACCGGCCTGGAGCGTCTGTTCGACGCCCACGTCGCCTGTCTTCGGCGGCAACGTCTGGGACTCATTGCGAACCAGAGCAGCGTCGATCCGTGGCTTCGTCACGCCTCCGATCGCCTTCGGGAAGCCACCGAGGGAGAGCTGGTGGCGCTCTTCGGACCGGAGCACGGGATAGGTGGCCACGCGCAGGATCTGATCGAGGTTGCCGATGGTACCGACTCCGGCAGTGGGCTTCCGGTGAGGAGCCTCTACGGTGAGACGCGCGCTCCCACCCCAGAGATGCTCGAGGGAATCGATGCGTTGATCTTCGACATCCAGGACATCGGCTCTCGTTACTACACCTTCATCTGGACGATGGCGCTCGCGATGGAGGCCTGTGCGCGGAACGGAAAGAAGATGATCGTACTCGACCGTCCCAACCCCATCGGAGGACTACTCGTGGAGGGAAACCTCGTCGAGGACAGCCACCGATCCTTCGTCGGGCTCTATCCGATTGCCAATCGACACGGGATGACCGTGGGGGAGTTGGCTCGACTCTTCAACGAGGAGTTCGGTATCGGATGCGATCTAATCATCATTCCGATGAAGGGGTGGACCCGCGCACAATGGTTCGACGAGACCGGCCTTCCCTGGGTCATGCCATCGCCGAACATGCCCACGCTGGACACCGCGATCGTGTACGCGGGAGCGTGCCTCTTCGAGGGAACGAACCTTTCGGAGGGCCGAGGGACGACGCGGCCGTTCGAGCTCATGGGGGCGCCGTGGATCGACCCACATCGTCTGATCGCCGAGCTCGGAAAAGAAGATCTGCCCGGAGTCCGCTTCCGCCCGGTGAGCTTCCAGCCGGCGTTTCAAAAATTTGCCGGCCAACTCTGCGGGGGCATTCAGCAGCACGTCGTCGATCGGGAGAGCTACCGTCCGGTTCGGACCGGCCTAGCGATTATCAAGGTCGCACGCAAGCTCTGGCCGCGGGAGTTCGACTGGCGTCCGCCGCCCTACGAGTACGAAATGAAGCGGCCGGCGATCGACGTCCTGACCGGAACGAGTCTTGTCCGGGAGCAGATCGAAGCCGATGCGCCGCTTGCCGAGATCGAAGGTGAGTGGGAGGGCGACCTCGCGCGTTTCCGGGAGCTCCGATCCCGCTATCTGCTCTACCCGGATTCGTAGCGAGCCTCGACGATGCGGCCGCGCCAGTACGGGAGAGTGCGGTCCGGCAGATGCCACTCCAACCGGCGTCTGACCAGGCCAAGTTTGGCAACCGTCCTTAATGACGCCAGAATCGCCTTCAGCCAGAACATCGGTGCTTGCCGGCGGGTCTACCTTTCGAACAACTCCTCCACCGGAATCACTTTCACGTCCCGCACCGGAAGTTGGAAGTTCTCGATCTCTTTGTCCTCTTCGAGTATTTCGAGCGGGGTGCCCGGGGTCGGGTACACGATCGGGCTCACGCGATTGTCTCGGAGAGAAGAGGCCAGCTGGTCCGCGTTCGCGGCCACCACGGCCACTCGAAAGTCCCACCGGTCGAGATGTTTTCTGACCGCGCGGTTCACGTCCTCGGCAGTCATGGCTTGTAACCGTCGCTCGATCTCGTCGAGGTAGTATCCGGTCCCGTAGAACCGCGAGTCGACTTGGTAACCGAGCCGGCGATCCAAGGTCTGCACCCAGAGTTTGGAATAGTTGCGGAGGTAGTTGCGGGTGGCTTCGAAGTCCTCTTCGCTGATTCCCGAGTCGATCAACCGTCTCAGCTCCCAGAGTGCCGCGCGTAGCGCGAAGTGCGCATTTTCCGGCATCACCGGGCGCAGCCAAATACTGAAGAACTGCTGGTGACGCGCGGTATTGGGAACGGGAAACGTGCTGCCTCCGTCCTGCACGAACTCTTCGATGTACGAATAGTCGCCATAGTTCAGACCCCGTTTGCCGCGGAGCTTGTTCATCAAGACCCCGTGGAAGGAGCGATGATCGCCGAGGTACGTGTTGGCGACCAGGAGAGGATAGAAGTCGGGATCGGACCTTGTCACATCGAAGGGAAAGCCCAGGCTGATCGCGGTGGAATCGGCCGCCTTCTCGGCGATCCAGACTTCGATGCCCTCGGCCGGCTTCGGAGACGGCAGTTCGCCAAGCCCCTCCGCTCCCGGGGGCAAACCCTTTTGGAAATCTTCCTGCACTCTCTCAGTGAAGCCCTGCGGCAGATCCCCTGCCAGCCCCATGCGGAGCGCGGAGAAGGTGTAGTGAGCTCGGTAGAACGCCTTGACGTCGTCGAGCGTAATGCTCTTGAGTCCGGCCACCGTACCCGCCGTTGGATGACCGAAGGGGTGCCCTCGATACACCATGTCCTCGAGCAGCGTCTTTCCCAACTCCTCGTCGTCGCTCCCGCGTAGGGACTTGCTGACGTAGTTCAGGAGCTGGTTGCGGTTTCTCTCGAAGTCCTCTGGGTCGAACCGCGGCTGTAGGATCCGATCGCGAAAGATCCCGTAGAAATCCTCGAGAAAGTCTCGGTGCACCCCACCGACGATGGTCGTGACTTCCTTGTCCGCTTGAGCGCCGACGCCCGCGGCCATGGGGTAGAGCCTTTCGATGACTTGCACGAGGGAGAGCTCGCGCGTGCCGCCATCGGAGAGCATCATCGCGGTCAGCGCGTTCAGGCCTTCCTTGCCGACGGGATCGTTCGCCGAGCCGATGTGGAACATGAAACGGAAGCTTACGAGAGGATTTCCCGGGCTCTCGACGACGACTGGGTCGGGCGCCGCCAACGCCGTCGCCGCGAACAAGAGAACCAAAGTGCATCCGAGCGATGCGGGCAGGGACATGGCTCTACTCCTCGCCTGCCGCGTTCGCGGCGGGCTCGAGCGTGGCGATGGTCCTCGTCTCTACCGTAAGGTACTTGCGGGCGACCGCGTTGAGGGCCTCCGGTGTGACCGCGTCGTAGAGCTCGTAGACGCGATTGATCGTCTGCGGGTCACCGGTGAGCGCCAGATAGTGCGAGAGCGAGTCGGCAACCGCGTCGGCATTGTCCATTCCCATCAGGAACTGGTACTTCATGTGGCTCTTGGTGGCGGTCAGGCGGCCTTCGTCGAAGGGCTCGCGGTGAAGGCGCTCCACCTGATCGAGGATGGCGGCGCGTACCTCCCCCAATTTGTCGGTTTGGCGCACGCGGGTGAGGATCGTGTAGAGCGTGGGATCGGCCTGGTCGAACGCTCCCGCGGCGATGAAGTCTACCCACTGCTTTTCGATCACGAGCTCCCGATGGAGAGGAGAGGTCTCCCCGAAGGCCATCTGAGAGAGGATATCGAGCGTAGGGATCTCGGCGTTGTCGGTATTGAAGGCCGGCGCTCGGTACGCGAACATCAGGTAGGGGAGTGTCGGTGACGGCCACTCGACCGATACCTCCTTCGCTTCGGCCTGCGGCGGCTCGCTTGGAATTTGCACCGTGTGGTCTCCGCGCTTCCAATCACCGTAGGCTTCCTCGACTAACCGGCTGAGCTCCTCCCAGTCGAAGTCCCCAACCACCAGAATGGTTGTGTACTCGGGACGATAGAATCGGTCGAAGAACGAAAGGCTGTAGTCGTACATGGTCGGCATGGCCTTGATGTCTTCGAGGAAGCCGATGACCAGGTGCCGATAGGGATGCACCTGAAACGCCGTCTGGTAGAGCTTGACCTGCAGAGCCGTCACCGGGCTCGAGGCATTCTTGTTGTATTCACCGAGGACGGCTCCCGCCTCCTTCTGGAACTGTTCTTCGCCGTACTTGAGATGCTGAAAGCGATCGGACTCGATCTCGATAATCTTGGGCAGCGCGCTCGAGCTCGCCAGAATGTGATAGCGGGTGCGATCGAAGCTCGTGTTGGCGTTCGAGTCGGCTCCGATCGACGTCAGTACGTCGTTGTACTGCTCTTCGTCGTAGCGCTCCGTTCCTCGAAACATCATGTGCTCGAAGAAGTGGGC